>NZ_NIBG01000015.1 GCF_002270055.1 Anaeromicrobium sediminis
TACTGTTTAGTTTTCAAAGTTCAATGTTCTTAGCCGTCCCTCGACGACTTACTCAGTTTAACACATTTAAAAACTCTTGTCAAACTTTATTTTTGTTCATCTTGTTTTGTTTGTGTTCCTTGGTGCTAAATAATAGTAGCATGAAACCATGTCCTAATCAATACTTTTTTTGAAGTTCCTATCTTTCAAATTTTCTGTCTACGAGTATATACTAGGCTTGTACTATATAATACCCATATTTCTTTACCTTAAACTTTTTTCAAAAAACTTTTTACTTTAAACAAATTCTTTTGAAACTCAATAAACTCTGCACACCTACGAAGTGAAATGAATCAAAAATAAAGTNAACATCAGAACATCTTATGCTGTAAACAATTGTGAATCTTCTATCGTGAATATAAGATCCATACTCCCTAGTCTGATAGTGACTTACCTTTGAAACGTTTTGATTTATTGAACTGAAGTAGGTTCACATACCGCCGGCTTAAATATAGTCAATCCATATGTCAACTTATCTTTTCAAGATTTATTAAAACGAATTGTATTCACCAACCAAAAGAAAGAACTAGCCCTCAAACTAATTCTTTCTTTATATATTACTTTATTTCTTCTATTATTAAATCTGTCATTTCCCTTGTTCCCACTAACTTATTATTATCAGACATAATATCCCCAGTTCTATATCCCTTCTTAAGAACCTCTTTTACTGCCTCTTCAATTTTAGTTCCTTCCTTATATAGTCCCAAAGAATTTTTCATCATCAAACATATGGATAATATGGTTCCTATAGGATTTGCTTTGTTTTCTCCTGCTATATCAGGAGCTGATCCATGGATAGGTTCATAAAGACCTACTCCTTCTCCAAGGCTTGCCGATGGCAATACTCCTATGGAACCTACAATGGCACTGGCCTCATCTGATAATATATCTCCAAATATATTATTAGTAAGAATCACATCAAAATTAGCTGGCTGTCTAACTAACTGCATAGCTCCATTATCTATATACATATGTTCTAACTCTACTTCTTTATAATCCTTAGCCACTTCCTCTACCACTTGCCTCCAAAGTTTAGAACTTTCAAGTACATTGGCTTTATCTATACTAGTTACCTTCTTATTTCTATTCATTGCCATATCGAAAGCAGTTTTTGCAATTCTTCTTATTTCTTCTCTATTATATCTTTCCACATCATAGGCTTCATTTTCTTCTTTTCCCTTTTCCCCAAAATAAATTCCACCTGTTAATTCTCTTACTATACATATATCAATATTATCTTTTATAAGGCTACTTTTTAGTGGTGATGCTTCCTTTAATTCTTCAAATAATATGGCTGGCCTTATATTTGCATAGACCCCTAATGCTTTTCTTAATCCTAATAATCCAGCTTCTGGCCTTTCACTTCCCTTTAAATGATCCCATTTCGGCCCTCCAACAGCCCCTAATAATACCGCATCACTTTTTATACACTTATCTATAGTTTCATTAGGTATGGGGCTGCCTAACTCATCTATAGCCTCTCCACCTAATAGAGCCCTATCTATATTAAATTTATGTCCATATACTTCTTCTATTTTATTTAATACCCTAATACCCGAATCTATGATTTCAGGCCCTATACCATCTCCATATATAACACTTATATTAAATTCCATAACCATTACTCCCCTTTTATTTATCTCTTACTCTTTACATACTCTACAAGGCCACCTTGTTCTATAATTTCTTTTATAAACTCTGGGTACACTTGCCCTTTATAAGTTTCTTCTTTAGTAACATTAAATATAGTTCCCTCTTGAAAATCTACTTCTATAGTATCGCCCCCATCTATTTTCTCAAAGGCTTCATCGCACTCTAGTATAGGTAATCCTATATTAAATGAATTTCTATAGAATATTCGTGCAAAACTAGTGGCTATGACACAAGTTACTCCACAGGATTTTATGGCAAGGGGTGCATGTTCCCTAGAAGAACCACATCCAAAGTTTTTATTTGCCACTATAAAATCTCCTTTTTCAACCTTGGAGCTAAAATCCTTATCTATATCTTCCATACAATGTTTTGCCAACTCCATTGGATCAGAAGTATTCAAATATCTAGCAGGTATAATTACATCCGTATCTATATTACTTCCATATTTAAAAACTCTACCTCTATTACTCATGATCATTTCCCCCTATATGTTTTCCGGATTATATATTTTTCCCATTATGGCTGATGCTGCTGCCACAGCTGGACTAGCTAAATAAACTTCCGATTCCGTATGTCCCATTCTTCCTACAAAGTTTCTATTAGTAGTAGCTACAGCTCTCTCACCTTCAGCTAGTATTCCCATATGACCACCTAAACAAGGTCCACAAGTAGGTGTACTAACAAGGGCTCCACTTTCTATAAATATCTCCATTAACCCTTCCTTTATAGCTTGAAGATATATATTTTGAGTGGCAGGAAATACTATAGCCCTAATTCCTTTAGCTACTTTTCTTCCCTTAAATACTTTAGCCGCTTGCCTTAAATCTTCTATTCTTCCGTTAGTACAAGATCCAATTACTACTTGATCTATCTTCACATCTCCAACTTCATCTATAGTACGTGTATTATCAGGAGAGTGTGGGAATGATACAGTAGGTCTTATATCCCCTAAATCTATCTTATAAACCTCATCATAATAAGCATCCTCATCTGATTCATACACCTTAAATTCCTTTATTGAATGTTCTTTCATATAGTTCATAGTCTTTTCATCTACTATAAATATTCCGTTCTTTCCCCCTGCCTCAATGGCCATATTTGATATGGTAAACCTATCGTCCATGGATAATTCATTTATTCCCTCACCTACAAATTCCATAGATTTATATCTAGCTCCATCTACACCGATCATACCTATAATGTGAAGAATTATATCCTTACCACTAACCCATTTAGTTGGTTTTCCCACAAGTTCAAACTTTATGGCACTAGGAACTTTAAACCAACACTTTCCTCTAGCCATTCCAGCTGCCATATCAGTACTTCCTACCCCTGTAGAAAAAGCACCTAAAGCACCATAGGTGCAGGTATGCGAATCTGCTCCTATAACCACATCTCCTGCTACTACTAACCCCTTTTCTGGTAGCAAAGCATGTTCTATTCCCATTTCTCCTACTTCAAAATAATTTTTTATTTCCTTATCATAAGCAAATTCCCTAACCATTTTACATTGCTGAGCTGCTTTTATATCCTTATTAGGAGTAAAATGATCTGGCACTATCACTACCTTATCCTTATGAAAAACTTCCTTTGCACCCATTTTTTCAAACTCTTTAATAGCAACAGGTGTAGTTATGTCATTTCCAAGTACTATATCTAAATTTGCTTCTATAAACTGCCCTGCTTTAACAGATTCTACCCCTGCATGATTAGCTAGTATTTTTTGTGTCATAGTCATTCCCATAATTAAATCCCCCTTAGTTTCTTTCTTCATAAACTAGTTTGTTCACTGCATTTATATATGCTTTAATACTAGCCTCTACCACATCCGTACTTATTCCTCTACCCGTAAATATATTTTCATTCTTTTTAAGCTTTACTATGGCTTCACCCTGAGCATCCTTTCCTTCTGTAACAGAATGTAGATTATAATCTTCTAATGTAGCCTTTGTATTTACTATTTTTTCTATTGCCTTAAAGGCAGCATCTATTGGTCCATCTCCATCAGATATATCTCCTATATTTTTATCTTCAAAGTTTAAAGTTACACTAGCAGTAGAAGTTATAGTGTTTCCACTATTAGTAACAAATTTGTGTAATTCATAAACGTTTGGAATATGTGTTACTCTTTTTGATACAATAGCTTCAATATCTCCATCGTAAACATTCTTTTTCTTATCCGCTAATTTCTTAAATTCTTCAAAGGCTTCTTTTACCTCATTATCACTTAATTCATATCCTAAAGTCTTTAATCTATCTATAAAAGCATGTCGCCCAGAGTGTTTTCCTAAAACCATTTTATTAGTGTTAAGACCTACCGATTCAGGAGTCATGATCTCATAGGTACTCCTTTCTTCTAATACTCCATGTTGATGGATTCCCGATTCATGGGCAAAGGCATTTTCTCCAACTATAGCCTTATTAGGCTGTACTTCCACCCCTGTAATATTAGTTAAAAGCCTACTAGTTTTCATAATTTCCTTCGTATTTATACCTGTTCCATATTTTAAAATGTCTTTTCTAGTATTTATGGCCATTACAATTTCTTCTAAGGCTGCATTACCAGCACGTTCTCCAATACCATTTACAGTACACTCTATCTGAGTGGCTCCAGCCCTCATGGCAGCTATACTGTTGGCAACAGCTAAACCTAGGTCATTGTGACAGTGTACAGATATATCTATTTTATGAATACTTGGTGTATTCTCTTTTATCCTAGTTAAAAAATTATAATATTCGTCTGGAGTAGTGTAACCTACTGTATCAGGAATGTTTATTACAGTAGCTCCAGCTTTTATTACTTTTTCAAATATTTCTGCTAAAAATAGTGGATTACTTCTTGTGGCATCTTCGGCAGAAAATTCAATATCTTCGCAATATTTCTTCGCATATTTCACCATATTCACGGCATCTTCTATTACCTCTTCTGGTGTCTTTTTCAATTTATATTTCATATGAATAGGCGATGTGGCTATGAAAGTATGAATTCTTGGTCGTTTAGCATCCTTGACGGCTTCCCATGCACAATCAATATCCTTTGGTAAAGCCCTTGCTAAACTTGCTACTATGGGAGTACTAACGTTTTTAGCTATTGCATTTACTGATTTAAAATCTCCCTTTGATGCAATTGCAAATCCTGCTTCTATAATATCTACACCTAATCGCTCTAGTTGTTTTGCCATTTCTATTTTTTCATAAATGTTCATACTACATCCTGGAGATTGTTCTCCATCTCTTAATGTGGTATCGAATATCTTAATATTTTTCATAACAATCCTCTCCTCAAACATATTTATTTTATTTTAAAGTTAGCTAGACTTTAAAATATAAAGAGAGTTTATAAGCGCTTACAAACAATTTTTATTTAAATTAAAAAATGAAAAAGTCATACTTCGTATGATTCGTTATGGAACCCTATGGTTCCCGCAGGCGTCTGCTCTCACAAGCTGAACACCCTCCTTTAAAGAGACAGGGGAATTCTTCCCCCACACCCCCTTAATTTTTTTACTTATCTAGAGTTTTTAAAAATTTATAATTTCCTAGAAAGTAAAAAAACCCGTCCTTAATAAAAAATAAGGACGAGTTAACCCGCGGTACCACCTTAAATTGCCCATAAGGGCCCCTTAGTAGAATAATTTATCAAACCCTTTAACGGGGGTTATTCGTTTATCTCCTACTTTAGTTCAGAGATCCAGCTTAGGAGTGAGTAGTATCTTTTTAGGGTATCGGTTCACAGCACCACCGACTCTCTGAAACTCCTTTTAAAAAATACGCTCTCCGTCATAGCCTTTCATGTAACATTTAAATATATTGTTTTATATTTTATCAATTTTTTTTAGTATGTCAATAGGTTTTTTAATATTTTTTTAAATTTTTAGATAAATTGAAAAAGTCAAAAAAAACATTGCATAATTTAAAAAACTGTGATAAATTAATATACATAATCTAGTCCGTACTCCTAGTACATCTGTTTTTTAAAAAGTGCAATCTTTTTAATCTACAAACTATTTTATTTGGGTGACAACGCAGAAAAAATCTCTCTTTTGTGAAGAAGGAGGGATTTTTTCGTTTTTGAAAAAACAATAATCTTTTTCATATTACTTGCATATATTATTTAATAAGCTTTATTTTCTTTACAACTTCCTATGTATAATTATTCAGATTTAAGGAAATTCTTCTTCATGTTTTTAAATAAATTTCTTTAACTTTTATGTTTAATTTCACTATTGTATTTATATTAAGCACAATATAGTGAATATAGAAAAAAAATCAAAAAAACTTATTGCATTATGATTTTATATGTGTTAAATTATTAAACATAAATTTAGTTCGCATTTCCAACACAAGTGTTTTTTAATAAAGACTATGAAGGGAAATAGTAAGTAACCTTGTATCTTCAGAGAGTCGGTAGTTGGTGAAAACCGATGTTACATTTTACTGAATCCATCCCAGAGTTATAAAACTGAAATTAATAGTAGGTTTTATCGGTAGCCACCGTTACATGGCAATTGAGAGGATCAATTATTTTAATTGATTAATCAGGGTGGCAACGCGGAAACTTTCGTCCCTATATATGAGGGAGTGAAGGTTTTTTTTATTGCTTTTATTAATTCACAGGAAGTCTTGACTGAAATTTTACGTTTATTTTTCACAATATTCTGAATAGGAGGTTCGAAATTATGAAATTATTTATTCCAGGACCTGTGACGGTGAAGGAAGATGTTTTAAATCAAATGGCCACAGCCTTAATAGGACATAGGACACAAGATGCTTCTCAGTTACAGGAAAGTATAACTAGAAAGCTTCAAAAGTTAATGTATACAAAAAATGAAATATTATTATCTACCACATCAGGAAGTGGTCTTATGGAAGGAACTATTAGAAGTCTAACTAAGAAAAAAGCTGCTGTATTTTCCATTGGTGCCTTTGGCGATAGATGGTTTAAGATGGCAAAGGTTAACAATATAGAAGCAGATAAGTTTTCTGTACCTATGGGTGAAGCTACTACTCCAAAGATGGTGGAGGATGCTTTAAAAACAGGTGAATATGATTTAGTTACTATAACTCATAATGAAACATCTACAGGAGTTATGAATCCCATATATGAGATTAGTGAAATTGTAAAAAAATATCCCGACGTTATCTTTTGTGTAGACGCAGTCAGTTCATTAGGTGGAGTTAAAATCCCTGTAGATGAATTAGGCATTGATGTATGTATCACATCAACTCAAAAGTGTTTAGGTCTACCACCAGGTCTTGCTATTTGTTCTATCTCTGATAAAGGAATAAATCGTGCCAAAGGAATTGGACCTAGGGGTATGTATTTAGATTTACTTAGTATCTATGAATACTTAAAGAAAAAACACTATCAATACCCATCAACCCCTAATCTATCTCTTATGTTTGCCCTAGATTATCAACTAGGTAAAATATTGGATGAAGGATTAGAAAATAGATTTAATAGACATTTAGAAATGGCAAACTACGTTAGAGATTGGGCTAAAGAGAATTTTGACCTATTTGCAGATGAAAATCATTTATCTAATACACTTACTACTATTAAGAACACTAAGGAAATTAGTATAAAGGATTTAAATAAAAAATTAGAAACTAGAGGTTTCCTAATCTCAAATGGTTATGGAGATTTAAAAGAAAAGACCTTTAGAATAGCCCATATGGCTGATACTACCCTAGATGAAGTTAAAGAATTATTAAATGTTATTGAAGAATTTTTATAAGGAGGTATTTTTATGAATATATTAATAAACGATGGCGCCCATAAGGACACTATAACCACATTAAAGGAAAAGGGATTTAATGTTATTGATAAGCATTTTAATAAAGAAGAATTAAAAGAAAAAATTAAAGAAGTGGATGTTTTAATAGTAAGGTCTAAAACAAAGGTTACTAAGAATTTAATAGACGAAGCATTAAAGACTAGGAATTTAAAGTTAATATTAAGAGCTGGTGTTGGCCTTGATAATATAGATTTAAACTATGCTAAGGAAAATGGCATAGAAGTTCATAACACCCCCCTAGCAAGTAGCAGATCTGTAGCTGAATTGACTATAGGTCATATAATGTCTCTAGCAAGACATGTACACATTTCTAACGTGACTATGAGAGAGGGTAAATGGAATAAAAAGGATTATAAAGGATTCGAAGTCTTTGGTAAAACCTTAGGAATCATAGGTTTTGGTAATATTGGTAGACAAACGGCCACAATTGCTCAAGCCCTTGGTATGAATGTGATTTACACAGATAAACTTGGTAAAAGGGATGATTGCCCTGACTTTAAATTTGTTCAATTTAATGAATTACTAAGACAATCAGATTTCATAACTCTACATGTTCCCTTTATAAAAGACGAAGGTTATGTAATTTCTCATAATGAATTTAAGCAAATGAAAGATGGAGTATTCATAATAAATGTGGCTAGAGGTGGTGTAGTTTCTGAAGAAGCCCTTTTGAGAGCATTGAATGAAGGAAAAGTAGCCGGAGCTGGTATAGATGTATTTGAAGAAGAACCTACTAGAAATGAGGACCTTATTAACCATAACAAAGTATGTATAACACCTCACATAGGAGCATCTACTGCTGAAGCACAAGAAAGAATCGGTATGGAATTAGTAGATAAAATAGTTAATTTCAAAATGTAGTGAGGAAATATAAATGATAAATAAAAATTTAGATAATATGATGGATAAAAAAATACTAGTACAAAATACTAAACCCTCTCTCTATCTTTACCGGCAAGTAATGAGCAATAGAGTACAAATAAGTATTGTAACTTGTACTAGCATAAAGGAATAATTAAATAATATCATAAAAAAGCATGAATATACCATATTAAAGGGTTAAAAGTTTAGTAAAACGATTAACCCTTTAATAAAAAGTTTTTAAATATGAAATTTGTCTACAGTAGCTAATAGTTGTATTGACATATTAGCTAAATCATTAGCAGAAGCAGCAACTTCTTCTGATGCAGCTGTTTGTTCCTCTGCTAATGAAGATACTTGTTCTGTTCCAGTAGCAGCTTCCTGTATAATACTCGTTATATTTCCAATGGAATTTCTTATTTCTTTTCCAGACCCGTCCATTTCATTTATTGAATTTGCAACTTCTTCAATTTCTAGTGCCACATGTTTAATGGAATTAATAATTTCATTAAAAGTATATCCCGTTTTTGTAATTACTTCTTTTCCTGTATTTACTTCTTTATTTTCCTCTTCCATAGAAATTATAGATTTCTTAATTTCATCTTGTATTTCAATTATTAATTCAGAAATTTCATTAGAAGATTTCTGTGAATCCTCTGCTAATTTCCTTATCTCTTCAGCTACAACAGCAAAACCTCTACCATGCTCTCCTGCTCTTGCCGATTCAATTGCAGCATTTAAGGATAATAGATTTGTCTGTGCTGATATACTTGATATTACTTCAATTATTTTTCCAATTTGAATAGATCTTTCACTTAGTCCTATAATAACCTTTTCTGTATTTTTAGATGAAGATCTAATCTTTTCCATTTGCTGGATTGAATTATTAACTACATCTTTTCCTTCATTAGCAAGCTTTAATACCTTATCAGAAACAGAAACTACATCCTTTGCATTTTTATTGGATTTTCTTAATTCATCCATAAACCTTAAAATTACTGTATTAGTTTCTTCAATATGATTTCTTTGTTCTTTTGTTCCTTCACTGATTGCTTCAATTGTGATAGCTGTTTCACTTGTTGCTTTTCCACATTCCTCAGAAGCTGCTGCTAATTCTTGACTAGAAGCTGACACATTATTGGCCGTACTATATACATTCTTTATTAAATCTCTTAAATTCTCTTGCATCTTCTTAAAGGCCATTCCTAAATTTCCTATTTCATCTTTAGAATTTACTAGTACTTCTTCCTTTAAGTTCCCTGAAGCTATTGTTTCAGCCACTTTTACCATTTTTTCTATTGGTTTAGTTATCAAGTTAGAAATATATACTGCAATACAAATTGATATTAAAATAATAACTGTAATAATTATTATAATCTGAGTTTTTAATCTATCTGCATCTTCATGTATTGATGTAGAAATATTTTTATATGATTTTTCTATTAAAGGTTCCAGTTTATGAATTTTACTTCTATAATTACCAATTAGACCCTCTGTAGGTTTAAGACCTATTTCCTTGTCTATAGCAATTGTTTCCTCAAATTTTTCTTCATAAATACCCATGAATGATTTTAGCTTTGATTTATCATTATTGTCATAGTTTGATTCATCTACTATATTGTTAAATTGTGAAACTATTCCTTTGAAATCATTTAAATATTTTATATCTTTTCTTAAGAAATAATCCTTTTCAGCTTTCCTTGCTCTCAACATGGAAATCTGTAATTTATCACTATTCGGCATACTTTCCAATATACTTTCAACATTATGAACACTATCTCTTAATTGTCCAATCAAACCATAATCCTTAAAACCTCTTGTCTTTATTCTTTCAACTACCTTCATAAAGTCATGATGATATTCTTCAACTACAGAGTTGATCTCATCTAAATTTTTAATATTCTCTGGGTTATTAATTATTGTGTCATTTTTTCCTATTAATTCTATAGTCTTTTGAAATTCACTAAAATTTGACTCAAACTTATCTATGTATTCACTTTTTCCCGTTTTGAAAAATTCTAAATTAGTTTCCTCCCGCAAGAGAAAGTCCTTTTCATTTTTCCTCATTTCCAACATGAGTTTTACAAGTTTTTCATTATTCTTTATTAAAGGAATTTTATTATCTACAATCTTTCTTATAGATGTAAATGATATACCACCTAAAACAATAATAAATACCATTAATATTAAGAAACCTGAAAGTATTTTTCTCCTTATTTTCCAATCCCTAAACCTGAATTCCACCTAACATCCTCCCACTTTAAATTTATTGATTATTAACAATTTTCTACATAATTTTATATAATTTTTACATTTTTTTCAATGTATCCTTCATTTTTTGGGACATTTTTCCTAAAAAAATACAACATTATATAGTAATGTTGTATTTTTCGTTTTTTAATTATTCTCTTTTAAAGGTTATCATTTCATTACCTCTATATACTAATATTCCTTTTTGACCTTCTTCTATTAATTCATATTCCTTATAATTAGTGACTACTTCAATAAATTCATTCCCATTAGTTTTAAATATCATAGTATATCTTCTTGTTAAAAAATTACCAAATATTGATGGCTTTTTTATAAAAAAGAAATTGTATATTTCTTTGTGTATGAGTTCAACTTCTTCCGTATATATTTTTATTTTTTTTCTTTGAACATAACATATAATATTCCATAGTATTTGTAATAATACTATAGCTATAAATATGCTACAAGTCATACACTCACAACACATAAGCACCTTCCAAAGTTTTATGACTTTATTTTTACATTAAATTTAATTAACTGTCCTTAATTATAAATTATTCTTACTCTATATATCCCCTTTATTTCCATTAATTTTTATAACTTTTTTTCTTATTAGAGAAGATACTAATAATATAAGGAGGTATTATATGAGAAAAAAAATAAAAAAGCCCGTTGAAAATCACCAAACTGCCGCATGGGCAAATGTTGAGCAATTAAAAGGTGAAGCAAGAGTTCCCATTCCTGCCACATTAGAAGTAGATAATGCAAGAGAATGGATAGAACAAAACGAAAAATAATAAGTTTTAATTAATGCTAACCTAATCATTTCTTTGTTTCTATACTATATGAAAAGGACTCATATTTATATGAGTCCTTTTATATTTAATACTCCATTTCTGCCATGCGTTTATAGTTTTCATATCTATCTTTAGCATGTTTGTCAGCTTCTACAAACAACTTTTCAGCTATTTCAGGGAAAGTATTTTGTAGTTGAGTGTATCTAATTTCACCATTAATAAAGTCTGTAAAACTCTTGTTAGGTTCCTTAGAATCTAATATAAATGGATTTTTACCTTCTTCCTTAAGTATTGGATTATATCTATATAGATGCCAATATCCAGCCTCTACAGCTTCCTTTTCTCTTCTTACAGTAGTACCCATACCTGTCTTAATTCCATGGGCTATACAAGGAGCATAGGCAATTATTAAGGATGGTCCCTTATAGCTTTCAGCTTCTTTTATTGCCTTAAGGGCCTGATTCATATTTGCACCTAATCCAATTTGAGTTACATATACATATCCATAACTCATGGCCATCATGCCTAAGTCTTTCTTTCTAATCTTCTTACCACTAGCTGCAAATTTAGCAACACTAGCCGTTGGAGTAGCTTTAGATGCCTGACCACCTGTATTTGAATATACTTCCGTATCTAATACTAATATATTCACATCGTCACCAGAGGCTAGCACATGATCAAGTCCTCCATAACCAATATCATAACCCCAACCGTCTCCACCAATTATCCATACGGATTTCTTAACTAAGAAATCTTTATTTTCTAATATTTCCATAACTAGTGGATCATCTGAATAATTTTCTAGTTCTTTAACTAGTTCTTCACTGGCTTTTATGGATTGATCTCCATTTTCCATATTATTTAAATAAGTCATCATAGCACCCTTAACATCTTCAGGAAACTCACCTTCTACTAGGGTCTCTAATAAGTCTCTTATTTTATCTCTAATTTGCTTTACTCCAAGATACATTCCATATCCAAATTCAGCATTATCTTCAAATAATGAATTTGCCCAAGATGGACCCTTTCCACATGGAGTTGTAGTGTATGGAACAGAAGGAGCACTACCTCCCCAAATTGAAGAACAACCTGTAGCATTTGCTATCATCATTCTAGTTCCATATAATTGAGTTATTAATTTTACATATGCAGTTTCTCCACATCCTGCACAGGCACCAGAGAACTCCAATAGTGGTTGAACAAATTGACTTCCCTTTACTGTATATTTGTCCATTAAATGGTCCTTCATGGATACATTGTGTACTGCAAACTCCCAATTTCCTTCTTCTTTCTCTGTTTCCTCTTCTGCATCTACCATAACCAGAGCCTTGTTAGGAGCAGGACATACTTCAGCACAAACTCCACAGCCTGTACAATCCAGTGGACTTATTTGAATTTTATACTCATAACCGTCAAGTGCCTTTCCTGTAGCTTTCTTAGTTTCAAATCCTTCAGGTTTTTTCTTCATTTCCTCTTCATCTAATAGAAATGGTCTTATTACTGCATGAGGACATGCATAAGAGCATTGATTACATTGAATACAATTCTCTATCTTCCACTCTGGTAACATAACTGCTATACCGCGTTTTTCATAGGCAGTAGTTCCCATAGGGAATGTTCCATCTTCAATTCCTTCAAAGGCGCTTACAGGTAGTGAATCTCCTTCTGTTTTTGCCATTGGAATTTGAATTTCTTTAACAAAGTATGGATCATTATTTTCATCATCTTCATCAATAAAGTCTTCTGCATCTTTCCACTCATCAGGTATTTCTACCTTAACTAAACTATCTACACCCCTATCTATGGCATCATGGTTCATCTTAACTATATGCTCACCCTTTTTACCATAGGTTTGTACTACTAGTTCCTTTAAATAATCCATAGCTTCTTCCACAGAAATTACATTGGCCAACTTAAAGAAAGCAGACTGCATAATCATATTTATTCTTCCACCAAGACCTATTTCTTTAGCTATTTCTACTGCATCTATAGTATAGAAATTAATATTTTTATTAAATATGGTTCTCTTTAGACTAGCTGGCAATTTATCATCTAACTCTTCTAAATCCCAAGGACAATTGAGTACAAAGGTTCCACCCTCTACAATTCCCTTTAAAAGATCATAATGATTTACATAGGATTTGTTATGGCATGCAATAAAATCTGCATTACTAATTAAGTAAGTAGCTTTTATCGGTTGTTTACCAAATCTTAGATGGGATATGGTAGTTCCTCCAGATTTTTTAGAATCATAGGAGAAATATGCTTGGGCATAAAGGTCTGTTTTGTCCCCTATTATCTTAATAGCCATCTTGTTAGCCCCAACAGTACCATCAGAACCAAGTCCCCAGAATTTACATCTTATAGTTCCCTCTGGTGTAGTATTAATAGTGTTTCCTATATCTAAAGATGTGTGAGTTACATCATCTAAAATACCCATTGTAAAGTCATTCTTAGGAGCTTCTTCTTTTAAGTTTTCAAATACGGATACTATTTGCTCTGGTGTTGTATCCTTAGAACCAAGGCCATACCTACCACCTACTATAATAGGAGAATCCTTTTTATTATAAAATAAACTCTTTATATCCACATAAAGGGGTTCACCTAAAGAACCAGGTTCTTTAGTTCTATCTAATACGGCAATTTTCTTTACACTATCTGGGAATACATTAAAGAAATGAGTTGGACAGAAAGGTCTATATAACCTCACTTTAATTAAGCCAACCTTTTCTCCCTTGCTCACTAAATAATCTATTGTTTCTTCTATAGTTTCACATACGGAACCCATAGCTATTACTATATTTTCTGGATTTTCTGCTCCATAGTAATCAAATGGCTTATATTCTCTTCCTGTAATTTCACTGATCTCTTTCATATAATCAGCTACTATATCAGGAACTTCTTTATAAAATTTATTAGAAGCTTCCCTTCCTTGGAAGTATATGTCCGGATTTTGAGCAGTTCCTCTAAGTACTGGTCTCTCTGGATTAAGTGAACTATTTCTAAATTCTTTTATAGCTTCAAAATCTACTAATCTTTCAAAATCATCATATTCAATTAGTTCTACCTTTTGAATTTCATGGGATGTTCTAAATCCATCAAAGAAATGAAGAAATGGAATTCTAGATTTTATAGCTGATAAATGAGCTATACCACCTAAATCAATTACTTCTTGTACACTACTTGAACAAAGAAGTGCAAATCCTGTCTGTCTTGTAGCCATAACATCTTGATGATCTCCAAATATGGATAGTGCATGGGTAGCTAGTGCTCTAGCACTTACATGAAATACTCCTGGTAATAATTCTCCTGCCATTTTATACATATTAGGAACCATTAATAATAATCCTTGAGAAGCTGTATATGTACTAGTTAATGCTCCTCCTTGTAATGAACCATGCATAGTTCCTGCAGCTCCTGCTTCTGATTGCATCTCTGATACTTTAACCCTTTGTCCAAATAAGTTTAATTTACCCTTAGCTGACCACTCATCCACCTTTTCAGCCATAGGTGATGAAGGGGTTATTGGATATATGGCTGCCACATCAGTAAAGGCATATGATACATATGCAGCTGCTTCATTCCCATCCATGGTTTTCATTTTTTTAGCCACAAATCTTCCTCCTTTTATCTTTCAATTTCCTAGTTTTTAGTTTTTTCTTTTTATTGAAAAATATGTATGAAAAAAGATAATTCCAAAAAGGAATTATCTCAATGCTTTATCTAATCTTTTATTAACTTTTTTCCAATCTATATTTTGAAAGAATACATCTATATATTTTCTTCTATTTATGCCAAAATCAATCATATAAGCATGCTCATATACATCCATTACAAGTAATGGATAGCTATACCATATACTTCCCACATCATGGGCATCACATCCAAATATATGTATATCCTCATCTATGGAATCTAAGGCTAATATTACCCATCCTCTAACAGCCATTCCTACACTTTTGAACTTCTCCATGAATACATCAAATCCACCATATTTTTTATTTATTAAATCTAAGATATTTCCATAAGGAATGTTGCTATCTCCCATATTATCAAAATAGAATTCATGTAATTTTACTCCATTTAAGGCATAACTTTGACCAAGTTCTATACTTCTAATGGAAGAATAGGTGCTATTAGGTTTTTTGTAATTATTTATATCCTCTAATTTTTGGAACATCTTGTTAGTTTTCCCCACATATCCTTCATAAAGCTTATAATGTTGTTTTAATTGACTAGTAGTTATTCCTTTAATAGAAGCAAAATCAAACTTTTTAGCAGTTACTTCCTTATACATATAACCCCTCCTTAAGAAAATAGTATGTTCATTTACATTAATATATATCTGTCCATACACACTTTTTTATAGATTTTCATAATTTAGTATTATATATAGGAAATTTTATTAAAAAGGTGGGGGAGTTTTATGGCTGATAAATCTTGTTTTGGCTTCGATGATAATATACTCATATTCTTCTTCCTATTACTTATAATTTTATTCTTCTTTACAGGAACTGGAGACGGATGTGGATTTGATAACTTATTTGGATGTGATGACAATCTATTCATCTGGATATTCCTATTAATAATCCTTTTCCTCTTTTTATTATGGCCTAACGATTGTGAACCTGTGTGTTAGAAAAAGACTAGGATTACAAATCTTAGTCTTTTTCTTTAAAAAAAATCTATTATTAAGTAACAGATGTCCTCTAACATGAATACTTTATATTATGACATAAACAAAGGAATAAATTTAACAACTACATAATTATAAAGGAGGTGTAATTACATGGGTGATAAACAATGTGGTGAATATGGTGGTTTATTTAATAGTGGTAGTGAGTTGCTATTCTTCTTCTTATTGCTAGTAGTATTATTCTGTAACTGTGGTTGCTTTGGTGGATTTGGTGGCGGTTACTAATAATAAAAAAAGAGTTGGGAGTTCCCCCAATTCTTTTTTATACATATTACATATTTATACTAAAAATTTCTTAAGTACCTCTAAATCCCCATAGTATACTTCTTTTAGCTCTCTTCTATATATTACAGCTGCTGGATGATATAGTGGGAATAGATTATATTCCTTACCATTTATAATAACCTTAGATTCTTTTCCATGAAGATCTCCAATCTTAGAACTTTCATCTCCAGTTACTGTTTTTAATGGCACATTTCCAAGGGTAACTATTACTTTAGGTTTAATGATATTTATTTCATCAAATAAATATTCCTTAAATTCTCCTATTTCTTTTTTAGATGGAGGCCTATTTATTTTCCCTCCTGTTTTAGGACTTTCTTTCGTAGGTCTAAACTTAACTGTATTAGTAATATAAAGTTCACTTCTATCTAACTCTAATATCTCAAGAAACTCCTGAAGGTGTTTACCTGCTTGACCCACAAAAGGTAATTTAGCTTCCACCTCTTTGGCCCCTGGTGCCTCTCCTATAAGGACTATGGTGCTATTAACACTACCATTACCTAAAACAATTTCCTCATCTTTATTTTCCTCTAGTATTTTTTTATTAAGTTCTTCTAACTGTATCTCCTTCAACCTAAACACCCTCTCTATATTTTAATATACCATACTGATAAATTCGTTTTTTATATAATAACCACCACTTATCTATTAATATTCTCAAATTTTAATATTTTACATAGGTATAGCATTTTTCCACATAATAGTCAATACTTTATTTTAAAACATATGTTCTTTATAATATTATTAGGTGTTTTATGTTTAAATAAGAAAAAAAGTGGTATTTTATATATATAGGAGTGATTATCATGAATAATTATCATAAGCAAATCCAAGGGATGATAGACGAAAGAGGTATTGACTCCACAGATGATATTCTCAGAGAAAACCTTAGTAGTGTAACTAAGAAAGTAATCAGTTCACGTGAAAGAATAGAAAAACTTAAAAACACCATAGAAAATACATTGAATCAAGATGAAATAAACCACTTACAATATGACATCCAGGACAATCAAGAAAGATTAAACATTTTCCTACAGGAATTAAAAGAAGCAGATGAAATCTATGGGGCATTTAATGAATACATAAAAAGAAAGAAGCCGTAAAGGCTTCTAACTTATTTCTTCATACTTTTCTCTTATATTTTTAAAGTCCATCCAAAATGGTCTTTTTTTCTTTTCATCTCTAAGTACAGCTGAAGGGTGATAGGTTGGCATTATCCATATGCCCTTTTTATATACCCATTTTTCCCTTTCTTTTGTTATTCGCAAATTTTTATCTATTATATTCTTAGAAGATATGGAACCTAAACAAACTATTATTTTAGGCTTAATAATCTTTACTTGCCATCTTAAGTATTGAATACAAGCTTCCATTTCATCATCTTTAGGATTCCTATTATTAGGAGATCTGCATTTAACTATATTTCCTATATATACTTGATCCCGAGTCAAGTTGATTCCTTCTAAAGCCTTAGTCAACAATTGCCCAGCTGGTCCTACAAAAGCCAATCCCTTCATATCCTCGTGATAACCTGGCCCTTCACCAATAAACATTATATCTGCATTTTCATTTCCTTGTCCAAAAACTAGATTATTTCTAGTATCTCCTAATCTGCACTTATAACATTTCTCTACCATCTCTTTTAATTCATCTAAATTATGCATATATCCCCCTGTAGGAAATTTATTTAAAGGATGGCTCACTACCAACCATCCTTTATGCTAAATCTTCTTAGATAATATTATACATAATTATTAATTATAGATAAATATATTACTTTGCCTCTCCTAAATAAGCCTTCTTCACATCATCATTAACCAATAGTTCATGTCCTTTCCCTTCTAAAACTATATTCCCCGTCTCTAATACATACCCATAGTCTGCAATTTCTAAGGCAGCCTTTGCATTTTGTTCTATAAGTAATATGGTTACACCCTTTTCATGAATTTCTCTTATTATATTAAATATCTCCTTAACTAACATGGGCGCTAAACCGAGGGATGGCTCATCCATCATGAGTAATTTAGGATTACTCATAAGACCCCTACCTACTGCTAGCATTTGTTGTTCTCCACCAGATAAGGTCCCTGCCTTTTGCCACAGTCTCTCCTTTAGCCTTGGAAATAATTCATATATCCAATTCATATCCTTTTCTATTTTAACTTTATCTTTCCTTATGTATGCTCCTAATATGAGATTTTCCTTTACTGTGAGATTAGGAAATACCCTTCTTCCTTCAGGAACTAATACTATTCCGCCCTTTACCATATCCTTTGTCTTATAATTTTTCAAATCCTTATCTTCATAAATTATTTTTCCACTAGTTTTCTTTACAATTCCCATGATACTTCTTAAAGTAGAACTTTTACCAGCTCCATTAGCTCCTATTAAAGTAACTATTTTTCCTTTAGGTACATGAACATTTATACCTCTTAAGGCATGAATACCTCCATAATGTACATCTAGATTTTCTATTCTCAACATATTATTCCACCCCCAAATAAGCTTCTATGACTTTGTTATTATTTTGAATTTCACTAGGGGTTCCCTGGGCTATGGTTATGCCATGGTCTAGTACAAATATTCTTTCACAGATTCCCATGACCACTTGCATATGATGTTCTATCATAAATATGGTTGAATTAAATTTATCCCTTATTTCACTTATAAAGTCCATAAGTTCTAATGATTCATTTGGATTCATACCTGCTGCGGGTTCATCTAATAATAGTATTTTAGGCTCTGTTGCTAAGGCTCTAGCTATTTCTAATCGCCTTTGTTTTCCATAGGGAAGTGAATAAGCCTTTTCATCTATTACATCATATAAATTCACTTCCTTTAATAATTCTATTGATTTTTCATACATGTGTTTTTCTTCTTTTGTGTACTTACTATCTATATTAAATGTGTCCTTTAATAGGGGTCCAACTACTGACTCTGCCCAATTAGATTTTAATCTCAAATGGTTTCCTATTAGTACATTTTCAAGAACTGTTAACTCCTTGAACAATCTTATATTTTGAAAGGTTCTAGCCACACCAAGTCTAGTTATTTCATCAGGCTTTAATGATGTAATATTTATATTTTTATTGTCCTTCTCTAAATATATATTTCCTATAGTAGGCTTATAAACTCCTGTAATCATATTAAATGCAGTAGTTTTTCCAGCTCCATTAGGTCCTATTAGCCCTACGATTTCTCCCTCTTTGAGCTCCATATTAAACTCAGATACGGCCACTAGGCCTCCAAACTTCATAGTTATATTATCCACATTTAGTATACCCATTAAGAATTCACATCTCCCTTAGATTTCTTCTTAAAACTAAACCAATCCCAGCTAAATTCATTAGTTCCCATAATTCCCTTTTGATAAAATAAAATTACTCCCATAAGCATTAAGGAAAATACAACCATACGCATGCCTGGAATCCCTATTATCTTATAATTTCCAATAATTATATCCCCATCTAATATTCTCAAGGCTTCCATGAGTATGGTTACTATAATTGCTGATAATACACTACCCGTAATACTTCCTATTCCCCCTAATACAACTATAAGTACAATATTAAAGGTTAATACGAATCTAAACATGAGAGGATCTATAGTTCCTAATAGATTTCCAAGGAGTCCACCTCCAACTCCTGCAAAAAAAGCACCTATAATAAAGGATATTAATTTGTGTTTAAACAAGTTAATTCCCATGGCCTCCGCTGCTATTTCATCTTCCCTTATGGCCTTAAATGCCCTACCATAACTGCCCTTTACTAGGTATATCATAAATATTATGGTTACTATGGCCCATCCCCAACTCCACCATACATTTGTGTAGTTTGGAATTCCCTTAAGACCTAAGGCACCATTAGTAATACTTTGTATATTAGTAAATATTACTCTAATAATTTCACTGAATCCTAATGTGGCTATGGCCAAGTAATCGTCCCTTAGCTTAAGTACTGGAGTTCCTATTATAATGGCTACTAAAGCAGACATTAGCCCCCCTATTAATAAAGCTGGTAAAAAGCTCATTTCCACATCCCTTAAAAAAGGTACTATGGGCTTTAAGAAAAAATTCATTTCCTTAGTAGCTTTATCCATAGTAACTAGTGCAGTAGTATAAGCTCCTATGGCCATAAAACCAGCATGACCTAATGTGAAAAGACCTGTAAATCCATTTATCAAATTCATGCTTAAGGCCAATACTATATATATTCCACACAAGTTCAATATTCTTATTTTATAAGAGTCAAAATTCCTGTCCATTAAAAACAATAGACCTAAAACCAATATTAAACTTAATATATTTAATAATATCCTTTTATTTTTCATAATATCTACACCTTCTCTGTTAATTTTTCACCCATCAATCCTGTAGGCTTAACTAATAATATGAAAATCAATAATATGAATGCAAAGGCATCCCTATAACCTGTAAGAGCTGGTAAAAATGCTACTATAAGTATTTCTCCCAATCCTAGAATAAATCCACCAATTACAGCCCCCCTTATGTTTCCTATACCTCCTACCACAGCAGCTATAAAACACTTAAGTCCTGGCATAAGGCCCATAACAGGAATTAATGAGGTGAATTTTACGCCCCACATTATACCTCCTACTGCCGCTAATAAAGAACCTAGACCAAATGTTATGGATATTATCTTATCCACATCTATAGCCATGAGTCTTGCGGCTTCATAATCTTTAGATAAGGCCCTCATGGCCATACCTGTTTTAGTGTTATTTATTACATAATTTAAAATTAACAGTAAAATTATAGTTATTATAGGTATATAGAAAGTAATACTTACAATGGATATTCCTCCTATATTTAGTATTTTATTGAACATAGGTATTTCAGGAAAAGATTTAGGTCTTCCTCCAAATACAACTATGCCTAAGTTTTGAAGTAAAAAAGAAGCTCCTATGGCCGATATCATAACAGATATTCGAGGTGAATTCCTAAGTGGTTTATAGGCTGCTTTTTCAACTAAAATACCAAATAGACAAGTACCTAGTATTGCTATAATAAATGCTAAATACCAAGGAACTGCCACTAATGTGATCAAATAAAATGCCATATATACCCCTATCATAAATATTTCTCCATGGGCAAAGTTTATGAGTCTTAATATGCCGTAAACCATAGTATATCCTATGGCTATAAGGGCGTATAAACTTCCCAAGGAAATTCCATTAGATAAATGTTGCATAAAAATCTGAAAAGTCATATGTATTATCCCCCTAATTCAAAATAAAGACTTCCGTTCTGGAAGTCTTTTGTGTATTTGTTTAAATTTATGAAAATTTCTTAATTATTATATATGTCCTGCTTAAAATAATTATGAATCTTATACCTTCGTTATAGGATTTACATTAACAATGTTCAGATATTAGGGTTTAGGGACAAAACATATAAACACTGCATACCTGCAAGTTGAAATAAGTTTAATAATTTTTGAAAAGGCGGAACATCAGAACATCCTATGCTGTAAACAATTATGAACCTTCTACCTTAAGTATTAGATTCAAACTCTCTAGTCTGATAGTGACTTCCTTTGAAAAAATTTTGAACTTATTGAGACGAATTAGGTTCACATACCTTTAGTTTGAAAGTTGTTTCTCTATAGCCTTGTGTTTTATGAAAAATAATTATATTATTAAAGTTAGCATATATGTTTTATAGGAGGTTTTTTTAATGAAAAGAGTATTTTCAGGCGTTCAGCCTACTGGAAATATAACTATAGGAAATTATTTAGGAGCCATAAAGCAATTCGTTACATATCAAGAAGATAATGATGCTTTTTACTGTGTAGTGGATCTACACTCCATAACACTTCCACAGGATCCAAAGGAGCTTCATAAAAATAGTTTAAGTGTGGCAGCCATGTACATGGCTGTAGGGTTAGACCCTAGTAAATGTACCATATTCCTTCAGTCATCAGTAAAGGAACATGCTGAACTTGGATGGTTTTTACAATGTATGTCTTCTACAGGAGAATTAAGTAGAATGACTCAATTTAAAGATAAAAGTAGGGGTCAAGAATCTGCTCCAACTGGACTTTTCACATATCCAACCCTAATGGCTGCAGATATTTTATTATATGATACAAACTACGTGCCCGTTGGAAATGACCAAAAGCAACATTTAGAATTAACTCGTGATTTAGCCATGAGATTTAATAATAGATTTGGAAAGACTTTTGTAGTTCCAGAATATAAAGAGCAAAAGGTAGGAGCTAGAATCATGTCACTAGATGAGCCTACTTCTAAAATGAGTAAGAGTAATCCTAATGAACACAGTAGAATTTGCCTACTAGATCCACCAAACAAAGTTAAAAAATCTTTAATGAGATCTACTACAGATTCTGATATGGAAGTGAGATTTGATCCAGAAAATAAAGCTGGAGTAAGTAACTTACTTACTATATATAGTGCTTTTTCAGGCCTTTCTATAAAAGATTTAGAAAAGAAGTACGAAGGTCTTGGATACGGTACTTTCAAGAAAGAGTTAGTAGTTGTAGTTAATGATTCATTAGCTGAAATTCAAGATAAATATAATAAAATTATAGATTCACCAGAATTATTAGAAGTACTTAAAACTGGAGCTGATAGAGCTCGTGAAGTAGCATCGGCTACTATGGATAGGGTTAAAAAGAATATGGGATTTGTAACTTTATAAATATAAATAAATGAGGACGGTTATAAAATAACCGTCCTTTAATATACGCCCTTTGAATTTAAATATTCCACATACTCTCCATCAGTTTTTAATATGTGTTCTACTATCCAATCTGACACAAATACTAATAATCCCATAATTACAGAAATTTGATTTTCATCCACATCCTCTAATTCTAAATTCTCTAATTTCTTTAAGAAAAATTTATGCTGAAATTTATGCAAGTATATATCCTCATATCCATGCTCTTCTAATAACTTTTCTTCACAATCAAAGTGATATCTAGTATAATCTCTTAGTTCATGTAGTATTTCCATTATTTCATCATAATTATCTTCATGCTTTTTCAATTTAAGTATTTCGTGTAACTTACTTCCTATCTTTAAAAGATTCTTATGTTGATCATCTATTTCCTTTATATTACGGCTATATTCATCTTTCCATTCAAACATATGTACATTCCCCTTTAAATATAGTTTTTAATCATTAACATTAACCTATGTCCATTAATACCCAATTTTTTATCCCTAAACCAATTATAATCCCTAAAAATCTGTAGATAAAAAATTAAGGGGTTGTAGGGGAAGAATTCCCCTGCCTCTTTAAAGGAGGGTGCTTAGCAACTTTAGTTGCGTCGAAGGGAACCATAGGGTTCCATAGCGAAGCATACATAGTATGCATTTTTTATGAAATACCCTTTGAGTTGAAAAATTCTTTATATTTCAAATCAGATTTTAATATGTGCTGTTCTATCCAATTAGCTACAAATACTATTAAATCCATAGTCATATCAAATTGCTTTTCATCTAACTCGTCTAATTCTAATCCTTCCAATTTCTTTAAGAAGGATTTGTGTTCAAATTTATGTAAAAACAATTCTTCATACCCATATTCTTCCATAAGTTTTTCTTCCGCTTGAAAATGATATAGGGTATAGTCCTTTAATTCATTTAATATTTGTACTAATTCATCATAATTATCCTCGTGCTTTTTAAGCCTGACCATCTCATAAAGACTAGATCCAATTTTTAAAAGTTCCTTATGTTGATCATCAATGGATTTTATATTACAACTATATTCCTCTTTCCACGTAAACATAATATTACTCCTTTATCCTTTTTTTACATAATTATATAATTTTTTTACAAAAAACAAAAGGTCAACTCCATTGAGTTAACCTTTATCTATGATAAACTTTGCATGTCATTTTGAAGTTTTTTAATAATCTTCTTTTCCATTCTAGATATGGTCATTTGTGATACTTCAAATTTCTTAGCAACTTGAGATTGGGTTTCATTGTTAAAAAACCTAGCTTTTATTATTTGTTTTTCCATATGATTTAGCTTCTCTAAGCATTTTACTAAAAAATCTTTATTTTCTAAACTTGCAAAATCCTTATCTTCTTCTCCTATTAAATCCATTAAAGTAACGTCTTTATCTTCCCCATTATTGTCATAACTTAATTCTAAAGACTTTGGAGTATACACTTGACTAGCTTCCATCGCTTCTAATACTTCTTCTTCTGTACATTCTAAATATTCGGCTATATCAGAAACTTTAGGTACTCTTTGTAGAGTTTGATGAAGTACAACTTTAGCATTGTTCACTTTCTTAGACAATTCTTGAATCCTTCTCGGAACTCTTATAGCCCAACCTTTATCTCTAAAGTATTTTTTTATTTCTCCAATTATTGTTGGTGTGGCAAAACTTGAAAATTCAAAGCCCTTTGACACATCAAATCGTTCTATGGCATATATAAGTCCTAGGGATGCTATTTGAAATATATCTTCATAGTCTATTCCTTTGTTGATATACTTTTTAGATAAGATTTCCGCTATATATAAGTATCTATTCACTAGTTCATTTCTTATAGTCCTATCTTTATTCTCACTATAAATAGCGAAAAGTTCCTTGGAGTTTAAGTCTGTTAGGGATTCTTTAGAATATTTTTTTCCGTTTAGTAAATTTTCCATTAAATATCATCCCCTAAATATTTAATCATTTTAATAATAGTCCCTTTTTCTGGAGCTGATATAATATCAACCTCATCCATTAGAGATCTTATTATAAATATTCCTAACCCTCCTTCTTTAGGACTAGTTAAATCAGGTTCCTCTATGTCTTCAGTACAGAAACCTTTCCCATTATCTTGTATTTCTACTATCATTTTATCATATTCGACACAATATTTTATATTAAAATTCTCTAAATCTTTTTCATTACAACTATACTTTCCATATTTAATTGCATTAGTGCAAGCTTCGGCTACCGCTACTTTTATATCTTCTATCTCCTCAATATTAAATCCCATTCTGCTTGCTACAGCAGATGTAGTTAATCTTACTACATTCACATACTCAGCTTTGCTTGGTACAGAAATAGTAAAAACATCACTCATAACTCTAATCCACCTTCTTTTTATGTTTTACTTAATTACAAAAACTTTATCTAATCCAGTTATTTTTAATAATTTTAATATATTAGTCCCTGGATTTTCTATTATTATATTCTTATTTTGTGCCTTTAGCTTCTTTAAAGCTCCAATTAAGACACCAAATCCCGTACTGTCCATATAAGTTAAGTTCGTACATTCTAATTTTATATCTTTTATTCTTTGATTACTAAGTTCATGAAGAGTTTCTTTAAACTTATTAGCAGTGTATATGTCTATCTCACCACTTAAATATACTATCCACTCTTCACCGGCATTTTTATAACTAATATCTAGCGACATATTAGTTTCTCCTTTCTTTTGATTTTTACCCTCATAATTTATATTTAAACATAAAAAAGTCTTCCTGTGCAATATATAAAAAAATAAAATGCAGTTTTGAAACTGCATTTTATTATCTATTCTTCAATTACTTCTTCTATTTCGTTTGCCACTTTAGCTATGGATACTATACTATCACCTTCATCAACTCTCATTAAGGTTACTCCTTGAGTATGTCTACCCATAATTGAAACATCCTTAGATTCAAGTCTGATTACTACACCATTTGTATTTATAAGCATAATCTCATCAGTGTCAGTTACTACCTTTGCTCCTACTAAATGTCCAGTTTTGTCCTTAACATTATAAGTAAGTAG
Source organism: Anaeromicrobium sediminis (assembly GCF_002270055.1). Lineage (NCBI taxonomy): Bacteria > Bacillati > Bacillota > Clostridia > Peptostreptococcales > Thermotaleaceae > Anaeromicrobium > Anaeromicrobium sediminis. The sequence continues at coordinate 26,146 of NZ_NIBG01000015.1, forward strand.
GCCTTTTCCACCTCTGTTTTGGCTCTTATACTCACTTAAGTCAGTTCTTTTACCAAAACCAAACTGGCTTACTACTAGTAGGTCTGCACCCTCTTCTATTAATTCCATAGCAACTACTATATCATCAGAATCTAAACTCATAGCTTTAACTCCCATGGCAGCTCTACCCATATCACGAACATCCTTTTCGCTAAATCTTATGGATTTACCACTTTGAGAAACGATTATTACTTCATCGTCACCATTAGTTTGCTTTACACTTATTAGCTCATCATCATCTCTTAAACTAATAGCTATAAGGCCTGATTTTCTAGAAGTATCAAATTGAGTTAAGTCAGTTTTCTTAATAATACCGTTTCTAGTTACAGCTATTAAGTACTTTTCTTTCTCAAATTTCTTAACTGGAATTACAGCCGTTATCTTTTCACTTGGGTTTAGCTGAAGTAGATTTACTATAGCTGTACCCTTAGCCTGTCTTTTAGCCTCAGGAATTTCATAAGCCTTAAGTCTATATACTCTTCCCCTATTAGTGAAGAACAACAGATAATTATGAGTAGACGTTATGAATAATCTCTCAACAAAGTCTTCTTCCCTAGTAGTAAGACCTGTAATTCCTTTACCGCCTCTTCTTTGACTCTTATAAGTATCAGCTGGAATTCTCTTAATGTATCCTAGATGAGTTAATGTTATTGCCACATCTTCCTCATCAATTAAGTCTTCTATATCAATTTCATCTTCAGAGAAGGATATAGCCGTTCTTCTAGGGTCATTATATTTTTCTTTTATTTCTAGAATCTCTTCTCTAATTATGTTTAAAAGAAGATGTTCATTAGCTAATATTTCTCTAAATTTGTTTATTAACTTAATTAATTCTTCATACTCTTCTTCTATTTTTCCACGTTCTAAACCAGTTAACTTTTGAAGTCTCATATCTAGTATGGCCTTAGCTTGAACTTCTGTAAGCCCAAACCTACTCATAAGTCCTTCTCTTGCTTCGTTAACGTTGGCAGAACTTCTAATTAAAGAAATCACTTCATCAATATTATCAAGGGCTATTTTTAAACCTTCTAATATGTGAGCTCTATCCTCTGCTTTTCTTAAATCATATTGAGTTCTTCTAGTAACTACATCCTTTTGATGTTCAAGGTAATGTCTTACTAATTCATATAAGTTAAGAATCTTTGGTTGCCCATTAACTAAGGCAATCATTATAATACTGAATGTATCTTGAAGTTGCGTATGCTTATAAAGTTTATTAAGAACTATGTTAGCATTAACATCTCTCTTTAATTCTACAACTATACGCATACCATTTCTATCCGATTCATCTCTTAAATCAGATATACCTTCAATCTTTTTATCTCTAACAAGATCTGCTATCTTTTCTATAAGCCTAGCCTTATTTACCTGGTATGGAATTTCTGTAGCAATTATTCTACTCTTTCCCTTACCCATATCTTCAATTTCCACATTGGCTCTTACAGTAACTTTTCCTTGACCAGTTCTATAAGCATCTTTTATAGATTCTTTTCCCATTATGGTAGCCCCTGTTGGGAAGTCTGGACCTTTTACTATTTGTATTAAATCTTCTACTGTAGCTTCTTTATCATCTATTAGTTTAACTGTAGCATCTATTACTTCACCTAAGTTGTGTGGTGGAATAGATGTGGCCATACCAACGGCTATACCATTAGAACCATTTACCAATAGATTAGGGAATCTACTTGGAAGTACTTTAGGTTCTTTTAATGTTTCATCAAAGTTTGGTGCGAAGTCTACAGTTTCCTTTTCAATATCTCTTAACATTTCTACAGCTAGCTTTTGCATTTTTGCTTCCGTATAACGCATTGCAGCTGCACCGTCACCATCTACAGAACCGAAGTTTCCATGGCCATTTACTAATAGATATCTTATAGAGAAATCCTGTGCCATTCTTACCATTGCATCGTATACAGACGTGTCACCGTGTGGGTGGTACTTACCAAGTACGTCTCCAACGATACGTGCTGATTTTCTATGTGGTTTCTCTGGGCTTAGACCCAGTTCATTCATTGCGTATAGAATTCTTCTGTGAACAGGTTTTAGTCCATCCCTAACATCAGGTAGAGCTCTTCCTACAATTACACTCATGGCATAATCTATGTAGGATTTTTTCATTTCCTGTTCTATGTCCACCTGAATAATTTTAGTTTGATCTTCTATCATTCTTTTGCCCCCTTAGACAAATTATACATCTAGATTAGCTACGTATCTTGCATTTGATTCTATGAACTCTCTACGTGGCTTTACTTTATCACCCATAAGAGTAGTAAATATTTCATCAGCAGCTGCTGCATCGTCTATAGTTACTTGTATCAATGTACGCTTAGAAGCGTCCATAGTAGTATCCCAAAGCTGCTCTGGATTCATTTCACCAAGACCCTTATATCTTTGAAGGCTGATTCCATTTCTACCTATCTCACTTAATAAGTTTTCTAATTCCTTATCAGAATATACATAATGTTCAGCTCTACCCTTTTTCACTTTATAAAGTGGTGGTTGAGCTATATATATATGGCCATAATCTACAAGTGGTTTCATGTATCTATAGAAGAACGTAAGAAGAAGTGTTCTAATGTGAGCACCATCCACATCGGCATCTGTCATTATAACTATTTTATGATATCTTAGTTTTTCTAAATTAAACTCTTCTCCAATACCGCATCCAAATGCAGTTATCATAGCTCTTATTTCATTGTAATTTAATATTTTATCAAGTCTTGCCTTTTCAACATTTAATATTTTACCTCTAAGTGGTAAAATAGCCTGAGTTCTTCTATCTCTACCTTGCTTTGCAGATCCTCCGGCAGAGTCACCCTCTACTAGGAACACCTCACAAAGGCTAGGATCCTTCTCAGAGCAATCAGCAAGCTTTCCTGGTAGTGATAGTCCATCTAGTGCTCCCTTTCGCCTAGTAAGCTCTCTGGCCTTTCTAGCGGCCTCTCTAGCTCGAGCAGATCTTATACATTTATCCACTATTATTTTAGCTTCTTGAGGATTCTCATTTAAGAAGTTTTGTAATGCTTCATTTGCAATACCTTCTACAATACCCCTTACTTCACTATTTCCAAGTTTAGTTTTAGTTTGACCTTCGAATTGAGGCTCTACTAATTTAACAGAAATAATACAAGTTATACCTTCTCTTATATCTTCTCCTGTTAGATTGTCGTCCTTCTCTTTAAGTATATTAGCTTTTCTTGCATAGTCATTCACTACACGAGTTAATGCAGATTTAAAGCCAACTAAGTGGCTTCCACCTTCATGAGTATTTATATTATTGGCAAATGAAAATATGTTTTCTGTATATCTATCCGTATATTGGAATGCTATTTCTGCTGAACTCGTATCCTTTTCTCCTTCAAAATATACAATATTTTTTTGAATAGGAGTTTTGTTTCTATTTAAGTGCTTTACAAATTCCTTTATACCACCTTCATAGTGGAAAGTTACTTCTACTGGCTCTTCTTCTCTTTCGTCCCTAAGAACTATTTTAATTCCCTTGTTTAAGAATGCCATTTCTCTAAATCTATGCTCAAGTACACTAAAATCAAATACAGTTTCATCAAATATTTGTGGATCTGGTAAGAATATTGTTTCTGAACCCGTATCTGTTGCTTCACCTATTACCTCTAGTGAAGTCATTGTGTTCCCTCTTTCGTATCTTTGATAATATAGGTTTCCGTTTCTTCTGATCCTTACTTCCATCCATGTTGACAAGGCATTAACTACAGAAGCACCAACACCATGAAGACCTCCAGATACTTTGTATCCGCCTCCACCAAATTTACCTCCTGCATGAAGTACAGTATGTATAACTTCTACTGCTGGTTTTCCCATTTTAGGATGTATATCTACAGGCATACCACGACCATTATCAACTACTTTTATGGAGTTATCTTTACCTATAGTTATTCGTATTTCAGTACAATATCCAGCAAGGGCTTCATCTACACTGTTATCTACAATTTCATATACTAAGTGATGTAAACCCTTAGGTCCTGTGGAACCAATATACATACCAGGTCTTTTTCTTACGGGTTCAAGACCTTCTAGGACCTGTATCTGTTCGGCACCATATTCTTTGTTCACTTTTTCTGACATTTCTTTACCCCCTGTATCTTATATAGCTATAAATCCTTAAATTAAAGCTCATATTTCACATTTATTTTATAGGGTTCCCTATCTAACTATTTACTCATAACTTTCTCAACCTTATTTTTCATCTATATATATATCTTCCACGTTATTGGCTCTTTTTTGAAGAGTTACAGATGATATGGGAGAATAGTAAACTACAGTTTTTATAACTTTTCGCTTTTTATTTATTTCTACCTTTTCTGTTATAACACAGGATTTTATTTTGTCATCGGATATTTTACGTACAAATTCTTCTTCTTCTATAACCTTTAAAAACTCTCTTCCTGTTTTAGACTTCTTAAAGGTTTCATAATCCAATATAGAAATAATATTCTTTCTTGGAACTACCACATCTCTCCCCAAATGAAGGAACATAAAAATCACTCCTCGAAAAATCATCCACCTTCTATTATAACCCTTTATTAACTTATATACAAAAGATTTAAAATGGATAGTTTATATTTGATCATCTACTCCTATTCACTTGAGCATTTTCAACATGAAAAATAAAAGCTTCATCCATATTCAACTCTTCTAAATTATTTATCTCCGTAGTAGTAATAAATAATTGGACGTCTTTTAATGCCTTTATTAAAAAGTTTTGTCTATTAATATCTAGTTCTGACATGACATCATCTAATAGCAATACGGGATATTCTCCCGTTTCTCCCTTTACAAGTTCAATTTCAGCTAACTTTAATGATAATGCACAAGTTCTTTGTTGTCCCTGAGATCCAAAGCTTCTTATATCTATCTTATCAATGAAAACTCCTAAATCATCTCTATGGGGCCCTACCGTAGTAGTTCCCCTTTTTATATCTATTTTTAGAGCTTCTTTTAACTGCTTTTTAAACATATCTTTTAGCTTGTTAGTATCTTCTACATAATCTATATTGCTCAGATAAGTCACTTCCAAGTTTTCCCTGTTGTTAGTTATCTTCCTATGTATAAGCCTACTAAGTGGCGTTATTCTCTTTACAAATCTAGCCCTTTCCTCAATAATCTTAACACCCACATCAATTAATTTTTCATCCCATACTTCTAACATGAATTCATTATCTTTTCCCCTCATGTTTTTTAATAGATGATTTCTCTGTATAAGTATTTTGTTGTAACTATTTAGATTGTGGAAATAATAGGGTTTCATTTGAGAGAGTTCATTGTCCATAAACTTACGTCTTTCTGATGGGCCTTCTTTTATAAGTCTTAAGTCTTCTGGAGAAAATATGACTACATATATATTATTTAATATCTCAGAATTTTTACTTAAAGATAATTTATTTACTTTTATACGCTTTTTTTTGTTAGCTACTAATTTTATTTCAACTTCCACGTTGGAATACTTTTTTTGTCCTTCTACTTTTATGTAGGACTGATTTCTATTAAACATTATGAGTTCCTTATCCTTACTAGTTCTAAAGGACTTCCCTAGTGAACTCATATATATGGCTTCTACTATGTTAGTTTTGCCTTGGGCATTATTTCCTACAAATATATTTAATTTTTCATTTAAATCCAATTCTAATTCTTTATAATTTCTAAAGTTTATCAACTTTAATCTTTTTAAATACACCAGATGCACCCCTTGAAATTAAATAACCTCAATTAACTCGCCTTCAACTTGAACTCTATCTCCTTTGTATATCTTTTTACCACGCCTAGTTTCTACTTCCCCATTAACAGTAACTTCTCCTGATGTTATAAGGAACTTTGCATGACCACCCGTTTGAACCACTGCTGAAAGTTTTAATAATTTATCTAACTGAATGAATTCTCCGTTAATCTTAATTTTATCCATAATTTTTCCTCCTGTATATTAATCACCTAATTTAGTATGTGATTTATTTAATATAATTAAACCCACTCCAAACTCTTAAAAGGGACTCTTAAGAGCCCCTTTAATTTTATTCAACTATTCTAACTGGTAATATTAAGTAAGTGTAGTTTTCATTGTCTGTAGGTTTTATAATACAAGGACTTACATTAGTTGTAAATTCCAATTGAATCTGTTCACTATCTATTATTTTTAAAGCATCTATAAAGTATTTTGAATTAAATCCTATATCTAAATCATTTCCCTCTAAATCTATATTTACACTTTCTAGTACATTTCCTATTTCTGCGTTTGAAGTTATAGTAAGTTCTTCATCTCTTACGGAGAATTTCACTAAATTGTTTTTTCCCTCTTTTGCAAGTAAGGATGCACGCTCTATACTATTTAGTAACTCCTTTGTATTTACATTTAGTCTAGATTTATAGTCTGTAGGAATAATTTGTTTGTAATTAATAAATTCTCCTTCTAATAATCTAGAAACTACTTTAGTATTATTCATATTAAATAATATGTGCTTATCTGTGATATAAATTCTAACCTCTTGACCTTCTTCTTCTGATAATAAACGGTTTATTTCATTTAAGGTTTTTGCTGGAATAACAGCCTTTCCTTCAAAATCACTTTTTATGCTAGCCTCCCTTAAAGCCAATCTGTATCCGTCTAGGGCAACCATGTTTATAGTTTCCGGTTCTAATTTCATAAGAACACCCATTAAAATAGGCCTTGTTTCATCTATGGCAGTGGCAAATACTGTTTGTCTGATCATGTTTTTTAATAGGTCCTGTGAAATAGTATATTCATAATCTTCTTCTACTTCTGGTAGATCAGGAAAATCTTCTGGATTTTGTCCCAGCAATGTAAACTCTGAGTTTTTACATCTTATAATTGTTTTATTATTATCTTTTACTTCTATTTCTATATTATCATCAGGAAGCTTTCTTACAATGTCTCCTAAAATTCTAGCTGATAATACAAGAGAACCTTCTTCTATTATTTCTGCTTCTATATAATTTTCAATTCCTATTTCCAAATCCGTTCCAACTAATTTTAATTTATCATTATATGCTTCAAGTAAAATCCCTTTTAAAATAGGTAGATTGCTTTTAGATGAAATTGCTTTTTGGACAGTTCCTATTCCAGAAGCTAATACTTTTTGGCTACAAATAAACTTCATTTGTGGATAACCTCCTTTTGCTTTTAAACATAAATAAATATAAATTTTTAGTAGTAATAGTAGTAGGGCCTGTGAATTTGTGGATAAGTGCTTTTTTCTTTAAAATACTAACAGTTATCCAATATAATAACTTGTTAATATATATCTAATAGTTATCCACATATTCTACTATACCCCATGATGTATAAGTTATTAACATTTTATTAAGAAAGAATACACACCTAATTGTGAATTAATTATTTCTCTTTTATATCCTTTATAATGACCTCCATTTTTTCTTTAACATTAGAATCTTTTTCAATATCCTTTGATATTTTTTCATGGGCATGTATAACAGTAGTATGATCTCTTCCTCCAAATTCTTCACCAATCTTAGGAAGGGATAGATCTGTTAATTCTCTACTTAAATACATGGCAATCTGTCTAGGATAGGCAATGGATCTAGGTCTTCTTTTAGAGCTAAAATCTTCTAATTTTATAGAATAGTGCTGTGCAACTACTTCCTTTATAAGTTGTATATTTATTTGTTTAGGCCTATTAGACGAAATAATATCCTTTAGAGCTTCTGTAGCAAGTTCAATAGTCACATCCTTATTTGTTAAGGATGAATAGGCTACAATTCTTATTAGTGCCCCTTCTAATTCTCTAATATTAGATTGAATCTTCTTTGCTATATAGTGCATAACTTCATTTGGTACGCTAATACCTTCTATTTCGGCCTTTTTTCTTAAAATTGCTATTCTAGTTTCAAAGTCTGGAGCTTGAATATCAGTAATAAGACCCCATTCGAACCTTGAACGTAGACGATCCTCTAGGGTAGGTATTTCCTTTGGTGGTCTATCACTAGATATGATAATCTGCTTATTAGCTTCATGTAGAGCATTGAACGTATGGAAAAACTCTTCTTGAGTACGTTCTTTACCAGCTATAAACTGAATATCATCTATTAAAAGTACATCTATATTTCTATACTTATTTCTAAAAGCTTCATTCTTATCATCTCTAATGGAATTGATAAGTTCATTTGTAAATTTCTCAGAAGAAACGTATACCACTTTAGAACTAGGATTTTGTCCTAAAATAAAGTGACCAATAGCGTGCATCAAGTGAGTTTTACCAAGTCCAACACCACCATATAAAAAGAGAGGGTTGTAGGCCTTAGCAGGAGCTTCTGCAACGGCTAATGAAGCAGCATGAGCAAATCTATTACTATTACCGATTACAAAGGTATCGAATACGTATTTAGGATTCAAATTTAAATTGTCAAATTGCTCTGCTTGTACTATCTTTTTTTCTGTAGATTTAGATGCTTTTAAATACGACTCACTACCTGGTATGGTGAATTCTAAGTTGTACTCCTTAGAAGTAATTTGTTTTAAAGCATTTGAAATTAAACTAGCATATCTTGCCTCTAAAATTCCTTTAGAGAAATCATTAGCTACAGCTAAAACTATGCGATCGTTGTGAAGGGCTATGGGTTCTATAGGCTTTAACCAAGTATTGTAACTAACCTCAGTAAGTTCTGTTTTTAAAAGATTTAAAGCCATTTGCCATATTTCACTTAAATTAGTGTTCATAGGATAACCTCCTTAAGGAAAAAATATAAATATATGATAAAAAAATTAAATTTTTAATGAATATCCACAAATTATACACAGAAAATGTGGATAATTTTTTCAAAAACAACAAAATGTGAGTATAATTTTTAAAAAGTGGGAAATTAATAACCTTGTGGATAGTTTATGGATAAAATGTTGAAATAATGCCAAAAAAAAAGCTTGTACACAATGTTATTAATAACTTTTAAGAATTATTAACAGGAAATAAGTATTGTAATTACTGATTGTCTACAAGTAACCATATAGTTATACACAGATTTATCCACACAGTGTGTATAACTGTTGATATGTGAAATGATTTTTTAACATATTAACAATTTTTATTTAATGATATCAAATAAAGTAGACCTTTTCAATCATATACACGAATTTATCCACAACAAAAAAACTAGGGTGGATAAATTTGTCCACATAACTGTAGAAAATATCCAGCTTGACAGATTATTCTTATGAAGTTATAATAATTTAGTAATGTCAATTTTAAAGTAAATTTGGTTAGTATCATATATATAGGTGAATTGAGAAGGGGGTGTTCTAAAATGAAAAGAACTTATCAACCAAAAAAGAGACAGAGAAAGAAAGAGCATGGATTCAGAAAAAGAATGAAGACTGCAGCAGGAAGAAACATATTAAAAAAACGTAGAAGAAGAGGCAGAAAAAGTTTGACTGCATAAGGCCGCATAATTAGTGGCCTTTTTCTATAATTTCTATATATTATAGGAAAATTCAAATTATCTTTTGAAAGAAGGCTAATAAATGAAGGAAACTTTACGATTAAGAGATAAGAAAGTATTCGGTAGAATATATAAGAAAGGGTCTTCTTTAGCCAATAAGTATTTAGTGTTGTTCTTTATGAAAAACGACTTAGATGTAAATAGAGTTGGTTTTATCGCAAGTAAAAAAGTTGGAAAGAGTACAGTAAGAAATAGAGCAAGGCGATTGATGAAAGAAAGTTTTAGAAAATTTGAAATACAATTAGAAAAAGGTTATGACATAGTAATAATAGCCAGAAAAAATATAGTAGATGTTTCAGGGAATGATGTTGATAAAGCCATGAAACATGCTTTAAAGAAGTCTAAACTACTTAAATAGGTGAAAATATTGAATATAATGAAGGAAATTCTAATATTCATGGTGAAGTTATATAGAAGGTATATCTCACCATTGAAAAAACCATCTTGTAGATTTTATCCTACCTGCTCCCAATATGCCCTAGAAGCTTTAAAAAAGTATGGTGCATTTAAAGGGAGTTATTTGGCTATAAAAAGAATTTTAAAATGTCATCCTTTTCATCCAGGTGGTTATGATCCTTTAAAATAGATTGAGTGGGAGGTAAACACATGATAACAGCAATAGCTAAGCCCTTAGGTATGTTACTTAATGTATTATATTCTGTAGTGGGAAATTATGGAGTCGCCATAATATTATTTACATTAGTAGTTAAACTTTTCTTATTACCTTTGACGTTCAAGCAGTTGAAGAGTACTAGTAAAATGACAGAAATTCAACCAGAGTTGAAGAAAATACAGGAAAAGTATAAGAATGATAAAGAAAAATTAAATCAGAAGACTATGGAGTTATACCAAAAGCATAAAATAAATCCTGTTGCAGGATGTTTACCTTTATTAATACAAATGCCTATATTATTTGGTTTGTTTGCCGTGTTAAGAGAGCCAGGAACTTATGCTGGAGAAGCTATTTTAACGGCTAGTATGGAACCATTTTTATGGATGAGCAGTTTAAAGGAACCAGACTTATGGATACTTCCAATATTAGCAGCTGTAACTACGTATTTTTCAATTAAGAGTAGTTCGGGAGCAAATTCACAAGCTGCAGAAAATCAAACAATGAAGACTATGAATATGATTATGCCAGTTATGATTTTATTTTGGGGACGTGGATTTCCAGCAGGACTATGTCTATATTGGGTAGTGAGTAATCTATTCCAAATGGTACAACAGATGGTGATGCCTAAGCCAGGAACATCTAAGGAGGAATTGAGTTAATATGAAGTTCACAGAAAAGACAGGAAAAACTGTAGAAGAAGCTGTGAAAAATGCCCTTGAAGAGCTAAACGTAGGAAGAGAAGAAGTCGATATTGAAGTATTAGAAGTACCAAGCCGTGGCATTTTCGGATTAATAGGGACTAGACCAGCAAAGATAAAAGTTACTGTTATAGATAATCCAGAAAAAAAAGCGACAGAATTTCTAGAAGATATGTTAGAAAAAATGAACATAGTAGCAAAATATAGAACTAAATTAGAAAATAATACTCTAAACCTAGAAATTATAGGAAGTAACATGGGTGTATTAATAGGTAAAAGAGGACAGACGTTAGATGCTATCCAATATCTTGTAAGTTTAGTAGTAAATAAAGAACGAGATGAATATGTAAGGGTAGTTTTAGATACTGAAAACTATAGAAGAAAAAGAAAACAAACCTTAATAAAATTAGCAAATAAATTGGCATATAAAGCAAAATCTACTAGTAGAGATGTGGTTTTAGAGCCAATGAACCCATATGAAAGAAGAATAATTCATGCTGCTTTACAAAACCACCCACATGTGGTTACAAAGAGTAAAGGTGAAGAGCCTTTTAGAAAAGTAGTAATTGAAGTAAAATAAATTAACTAAAAACCCAGTATATTTTACTGGGTTTTATTATTGTGAAGAATTAATGAAATACATATATGGAATAATATAAAGAAGTAATAGGATAATACTCTTTACAAAAGACCGTATTTTAATATAAATTATAGTTTAGGACTTAGAGATAGAATAAATCTAATCTCTTAACCCTAAACACTAAACCAAGGAAAGAAAAAATAGAGGTGATATAATGGCAGAAAATACTATAGCAGCCATAGCCACTGCTCCTGGGGAAGCAGGAATTGGAATTGTTAGACTGAGTGGAGAGAAATCAATCCATATTTTAGATAAAATATTTAAACCTACTAAGAAAAATTCAATAAGGGACTATGAGCCTAGGAGAATAACCCATGGAAAGATAATAGATCCTGATACACAAAAGATAGTAGATGAAGTATTAGTAACTTACATGAAAGGGCCTTATACATATACAGCAGAGGATGTAGTTGAGATAAACTGTCATGGTGGTATGGTTCCTGTAAAAAATATATTGGATCTTGTTTTAAGACAAGGAGCTTTCATGGCTGAGAGGGGAGAATTTACTAAGAGAGCCTTCTTAAATGGCAGAATAGACCTTTCTCAAGCTGAAGCAGTAATGGATATAATAAAAGCAAAAACATCCACTGGATTTGATGTGGCCCTTAATCAATTAGAAGGAAGTCTATCTAATGAAGTTAAGGCTATTAGACATGATTTATTGGAAGTACTAGCTCATATAACTGTTAATATAGATTTTCCTGATGACGATATAGAGGAACTTACATATGACAAACTGGAGCAAGATTCTATTAAAATACTTGAGAAAATAGATAAATTACTAGATACGGCCCACACTGGAAAAATATTAAAAGAGGGCTTAAATACAGTTATAATTGGGAAACCAAATGTGGGAAAATCATCCTTAATGAATGCTCTACTTAAGGAATCTAGAGCCATAGTTACAGATGTTCCTGGAACTACTAGGGATATTATTGAAGAGATCATAAGTGTTAAGGGAATTCCTTTAAGAATAACAGATACGGCTGGTATTAGAGAAACGGAAGATGTGGTCGAAAAAATAGGTGTAGAGAGAAGTAAAGAATCCTTTAATAAGGCAGATTTAGTAATATTTATATTAAATGCATCAGAGACATTATCCATTGAAGATAAGGAAATAATGGATAAGTTACAACATAAAGAAACTATAGTATTAATGAATAAAACGGATTTACCTAATGTAATAGATTTAGACGAACTTAAAGAATTATTACCAGGGAAAAGTATTATACCAATTTCTGTGAAGGAAAATAAGGGGTTAGATTTACTTGAAGATAAGATTGTTAATATGGTATATGAAGGTAAAGTACAAAGGCACGAGGACTCTTTAGTGACGAATGCAAGACATAAAAGAGCCTTAGAAGTGGGTAAAACTAGTATGGAAGAAGGCATAGAGGCCATAAGATCAGGTCTTGCCCTAGATTTTGTAGAAGTTGATATTAAAAACTGTTGGGAATCATTGGGAGAAATAACAGGTGACACCACATCTGAAGACATGCTAGATAGGATATTTAGCTCATTCTGTATAGGAAAATAATTATAGATTTGTTGTGTTAAAGTAAGCTTATTTGGGCCTACTTCAGGAAAAGATATTAAATTTTTTTTCCTTCGTAGGCAAGTTAGTGTATAGATTTAATTGACATATATAAATAAGATAGGCGTGAAAAATTCATAAACCTATAAAGGGAGGATTAAGCGTGGAAAGATACGTATCAGGAAATTATGATGTAATAGTTGTTGGAGCTGGACATGCAGGGTGTGAGGCTTCACTGGCAGCAGCACGTATGGGGTGCTCTACTTTATTATTATCTATAAACTTAGATTCAATAGCTATGATGCCTTGTAATCCATCTATAGGAGGAACGGGAAAAGGCCATTTAGTTAAAGAGATAGATGCCCTAGGTGGAGAAATGGGACTTAATATAGATAGGTCCTTTATACAAAGTAAAATGTTGAATACGGCAAAGGGTCCAGCTGTACACTCATTAAGAGCTCAAGCTGATAAAAACCTTTATCATAGGGAAATGAAAAAAGTATTAGAGGAAGAAGATAATTTAGAAGTTAGACAGGCAGAAGTAATTGAACTTTTAGTTGAAGATAATGTGGTTAAAGGTGTAGTTACTAAAACTGGAGGCGTATATAATGCTAAGTCTGTAATATTATGTACGGGAACTTATTTAGGTGGAAAGATATTCATAGGTCAAATGAGTTATACTAGTGGTCCTAATGGTTTATCTGCTTCTTTAGACCTAACAGATAGCTTACAAAATCACGGTCTTAAGATGAGAAGATTTAAAACGGGAACTCCTGCTAGATTAGATAGTAAAACATTAGATTTTAGTAAAATGGAAGAACAACCAGGGGATGAAAAAATAGTTCCTTTCTCTTTTATGAACAAGGAACTTAGTGTTAAGCAAGTGCCATGTTGGCTTACATATACGAATAATGAGACCCATGAGATTATAAAGAATAACCTTCATCGTTCAGCCATGTATTCTGGAGACATAGAGGGAACTGGACCAAGATACTGTCCATCTATTGAAGATAAGGTAGTTAGATTTTCAGAAAAGCAAAGACATCAACTATTCGTTGAACCAGAAGGACTTCACACCAATGAAATGTATATTCAAGGTATGTCTACAAGTTTACCTGAAGATGTACAATTAGCTTTTTATAGAAGTATTCCAGGACTTGAGAATTCTAAAATTATGAGACCAGCTTATGCAATAGAATATGACTGTATAGATCCTCTTCAATTGAAGTTAACTTTAGAATCTAAGGAAATAGAAGGATTATTTTCTGCTGGTCAATTTAATGGAAGTTCTGGATATGAAGAAGCTGGAGCACAAGGTCTAATAGCAGGTATAAATGCATCTTTAAAGATTCAAGGAAAAGAACCATTTATACTAGATCGTTCAGAGGCTTATATAGGTGTTTTAATAGATGATTTAGTAACTAAAGGTACTAATGAACCTTATCGAATGATGACCTCTCGTGCAGAATATAGATTAGTTCTTAGACAAGATAACGCAGATTTAAGATTAACTGAGAAAAGTTATAGGGCAGGTCTTGCATCTAAAGAAAGATATGAGGCTCTATTAGAAAAAACGAAGAATATAGATGCTGAAATGGAAAGATTAAAAGACGTTAAGATAAAACCTAGTGTAGTAAATGAATATTTAGAGTCAATAGGTACGGCACCTTTAAGTCAAGGAATGTCCTTATATGATCTTTTAAAGAGACCACAAGTTACATATAAAGAAATAGCTTTTGCTGATGAAAATAGACCAGAACTAGATAGATTTGTCATAGAACAATGCCAAGTTCAAATCAAATATGATGGATATATTAAAAAGCAATTAAGACAGATAGATCAGTTTAAGAAACTTGAAATGAAGAAATTAAGACAAGAAATAGATTATTTAAAAATAGAAGGGTTAAGGCTTGAAGCAAGACAAAAGCTTGATGAAATTAAACCCCTATCTGTAGGGCAAGCTTCTCGTATTTCAGGAGTATCTCCAGCAGATATATCTGTACTATTAGTTTACTTAGAGCAACAAAGGAGAAAGAGAAGTGGAAAAGATGACTAATGAACAAATATTAAAGGAAGGCTGTGAAAAGTTAGGTCTTTCTATAGATGATAATAGGATAAATAAGCTCATTAAATATAAGGACATATTAGTAGAGTGGAATAAGTTTATGAATCTTACAGGTATAACAGAAGACAGGGAAGTGATGATAAAGCACTTTCTAGACTCCCTATCTTGCCTGTCACTAGATTACATAAAGAAAGATTCTAGTGTGATAGATGTGGGAACAGGAGCAGGATTCCCTGGAATACCCATTAGAATATATCATGATGAGGTTAAATTAACATTATTAGATTCCTTAAACAAGAGGATAAAGTTTTTACAGGAAGTTTGTACTCAAAATAATTTAGACAATGTGGACTTTGTCCATGGAAGAGCTGAAGATATAGGAAAGAAAAAAGAATATAGAGAAAAGTATGATATAGCTGTTGCAAGGGCTGTGGCAAGATTAAATGTGTTGTGTGAATACTGCCTTCCCTTTGTAAAAGTGGGAGGATACTTTATCTGTCAAAAGGGACCAACTATTAATGAAGAACTAGAAGAAGGAAAGAAGGCTATAAGTATACTAGGGGGAGAATTAGTTGAAAAGGTAGATATACATATTCCTTATACGGACTTAAGTCATAATGTAGTAGTAATAAGGAAAGTAAAAAATACTCCTAATAAATACCCTAGGAAAGCGGGAACTCCAAATAAAAATCCTTTAATATAAAAGTTAGTGCTTAAATTAGGGTTAAAAGTCTTTGTGGATAACCATTCTAAGAAATTAACCCTAATTGTTGATAAAAAATCGGTGGGACGTTTAATTCACATGTGGATAAGTAGTAAAAGACAAAAATCTCTATTTATCCACATGTGAATAAGAATTATTCTAAAAACTTACACAAAATATTCATTATAAGAAGGAACATTAATATTTTTGACGAATAGTTATTACAATTAGATATTAAGAGGAGAAGAGTAATGATGATAAGAGACGGAAACGCTAAAGTGGTAGAGATTCCAGTTAATTTAATTTCCCCAAATCCATATCAACCAAGAAGAATATTTAATAAAGCACATATAGAAGAATTAAGCGAATCTATTAAATGTTATGGAGTATTACAACCCATTAGCGTTAGGAATTTAGGAGAAAATAGATATGAATTAGTAGCTGGAGAAAGAAGATTAAAAGCTACAAAGCATGCTGGATTAGAAACTATCCCTGCCATAGTTAGGAATATGACAGATGAAGATTCTGCTGTATTAGCTTTAATAGAAAACCTTCAAAGGGAAGATTTAAATTTCATAGAAGAGGCTCTAGGATATGAAAACTTAATGAAAGATCATAACTTTACTCAACATGATGTGGCAAAAAAAGTAGGAAAGAGTCAGTCTACTATAGCCAATAAGCTAAGAATATTAAAGTTACCAGAAGAAGTTAAGGCATCGCTTATAGAACATGGTCTTACAGAAAGACATGGAAGGGCTTTATTAAAGCTCCATGATGAAAAGTTACAACTTATGGTTTTAAAAGAAATCATAGATAAAGATTTAACTGTAAAAAAGACTGAGGATAGAATAAAAAGCATATTAGAAGAGTT
Organism: Anaeromicrobium sediminis; assembly: GCF_002270055.1. NCBI lineage: Bacteria > Bacillati > Bacillota > Clostridia > Peptostreptococcales > Thermotaleaceae > Anaeromicrobium > Anaeromicrobium sediminis. The sequence goes on from NZ_NIBG01000015.1 coordinate 42,807, forward strand.
TAGAGAAGAAAAAGACGACAACAAAAGGAAGATAAAAAGTGCCTTTAATTTTAGAATATATTTAAATACTTTAAAGAATGCATATAATGCCATAAAGGATACGGGACTTAAGGCTGAATATAATCAAAAGGACAAGGGTGAATATATAGAAGTAACTGTAAAGATACCCAAAGATCAAGGATAGGTGACCATATGGTCACCTTTTATAATCTATAGATAAATTATAATTTCCCTATTATAGTTAATGTACCAATTATTATAAAGGCTGAACCAGCTGCTAATCGAAGGTAGAACGGAGGTACATACCTGGTTATGTAACTTCCTAAAGTAACAGCTAAAAAGGAACTTAACATTAAGGCGATAGAACTACCTAAAAAAACTGGAAGCCGAGATTTACATTGAGTAGCAAGCATCATAGTTTGAAGTTGAGTTTTATCTCCAAGCTCTGCTAAGAATACCATCCAAAAGGCAGTTAACATTATTTTGAACATGAGCTTTCCTCCCATATATTCTTTTCATACTACTATTTCTATTCTCTAAAATGAAAAAATATAACAAATAAAAGAATAGATGAAAAAGAAGGAATAATCATATATTTTACCGAAATTTATAGTAATTAATAAATATTTTTCGGGGTGATAAATATGGGTAAAGTCATTGCAGTGTTTAACCAAAAAGGTGGAGTTGGAAAGACAACAACAAATGTGAATTTAAGCGCCTGTCTTGCACAACTGGGTAAAAAGATATTAGTAATAGATATAGACCCTCAAGGGAATACCACTAGTGGTTTTGGTATAGACAAGAATAGTTTAGAAAGTAGCATGTATGATATTCTGCTAGAAGAGAGTAGTGCCTTAGAATCAATAATAGATACGGAATGTGATAACCTACAATTAGTTCCTTCTAGTACTGAATTAGCAGGAGCCGAAATTGAGCTTACTACTTTAGAAAACAGAGAAATAATTTTGAAAAATGCTATAGATAGTGTGAAAGATCAATATGACTATGTATTTATAGATTGTCCGCCATCTTTAGGATTATTGACAATTAATGCATTAACAGCTGTAGATAGTGTATTAATCCCTATACAATGTGAGTATTATGCTCTAGAGGGAGTAAGTCAACTTATGAATACTATAGAACTAGTAAGAAATGGTCTAAATCCTAATTTAGAGATTCAGGGGGTAGTTCTTAGTATGTTTGATGGACGTACTAATCTATCTATACAAGTTGTTGATGAAGTTAAAAAGTATTTTAGAGGAAAGGTGTACACCACATTAATACCTAGAAATGTTAGATTGGCAGAAGCACCTAGCCATGGACTACCTATAATAGAATATGATCCCAAATCCAAGGGCGCAGAAGCTTATAATGACTTTGCTGAAGAATTTTTAGAATTAGAAGAGGACGTGATATAGTTGGCTAAAGGAAAGAGAGGATTAGGTAGAGGATTAAATGCCCTTATTCCAGAAAGTAATAAAAAATCAGATGGAATTAAAGGGAGTATATTGAAAATAGACATAAGTAAAATAAAAGCTAATAAGGACCAACCTAGAAAATATTTCGATGAAGAGAAGATAGATATTCTTTCAGACTCTATAAAAAAACATGGTGTAATTCAGCCAATAATAGTAAAAACTATGGGAGATAAATATGAAATAATAGCAGGAGAAAGAAGATTTAGAGCTGCTAAGGTTGCGCAGCTAAAGGAAATACCTTGTATAATCAAAGATGTGGAAGAGAGAGATGTAGTAGAAATAGCTTTAATTGAAAATTTACAAAGGGAAGATTTGAATCCTATTGAAGAGGCAATTGCCTATAGAAATTTGATGGACAAGTATAAATTGACTCAAGAAAACATATCTTCTGCTGTAGGTAAAAGTAGATCATATATAGCCAATACTATTAGATTGATAAACTTACCTGACATTGTGAAAGAAGAAGTGATTAGGGGTCAAATAACAAGTGGACATGCTAGGGTATTATTGAGATTTACAGATGAACATATACAAAAGGACATAATGGAAAAGGTAATAGAAAATAATCTATCTGTTAGGGAATTAGAGAAGCTTGTAGGTGACTTATTAGAAGAAAAAGAAATAAAGGAAAAAGTACAAAAGAAAAAGGATGCTACCCTATTATATTTAGAAGATAATTTAAAAAGCCTGTTAGGAACTAAAGTTAACATAGTTAAAGGGAAGAAAAAGGGAAAGATAGAAATTGAGTATTATAGCGATGATGAATTAGATAGAATATTAGAGTTCTTACAAAAATAGATAATGTTTCACGTGAAACATTATCTTTTTTTGGGGTATTACTTATATACAACCAACTAATCCTATAGAAAAACCTTATAGTTTAAAAAAAACTATAAGGTTTTTCTATATTACTCTTTTGATAAAAATTGTAAAAGATTATAATATATATGGTAAAGTGAAAATAGGGAGGAATAAGAATGGATTTTTATACTGAATCGTTACTAAACATACCTGAGGAAATATCAGAGGTTCCTTTTACTAAGATGGAAGAGAGAATAAAAGAGGAACTTAAAGAAGACTTTATGAAATTAAAAGAAAGAGTTGGTGAAAAATACTTTGAAAAGTATTTTAATAGCCTTATTAGAATAAATAAACACGAGAAAGATTTGCTTATAATAACCTCTAGTGAAAGTTACAGGTCCATTATAATGAGAGAATTTTTTAATCACATTAAAGAAGTGTTTAATGTGAATAATATAATAATAGCAAAACAATAAATTAGCAGAGTGTTTCATGTGAAACACAAGAGACAACAATAAAAGAAACGACTCTCTTACAAAGTGCATAATATAGTATGAAAGGAGTGGTTTGATGATCTACTTAGATAACGGAGCTACTAGTTTTCCTAAACCAGAAAGTGTTTATGTAGCTATGGATGACTGTATGAGAAACTATTGTGCTAATCCTGGGAGAGCAGGACATAAACTTGCATTAAAAGCCGGTAGAGAGATACACAAAACTAGGGGATTAATTTGTAAATTATTCAATATAGAAAATCCTATGAGGGTAATATTCACTTCTAATGCAACGGATTCTTTAAACTTAGGAATAAAAGGTTTTTTAAGAAGGGGAGATCATGTTATAACTACTAGTATGGAGCACAACTCTGTCATAAGACCTATTAAGGCATTGGAAAAGTATGGTGTGAGAAATACTGTGGTTCAATGTGAAAAAGATGGAACTCTTAATATAAAAAATCTAAAAAGAGCCATAAGACATAATACTAAAATGATAGTTATGACTCATGCATCCAATGTTACGGGTACATTAATGCCTATAGAAGAGGTAGGTAGTATTGCTAAAAGTAGAAATATTATATTTTTAGTAGATGCAGCTCAAAGTGCAGGTATATATGATATAGATGTACAGAAGATGAATATAGATATGTTAGCCATGCCAGGACATAAGGGTTTATTAGGTCCTCAGGGTACTGGAATTTTATATGTAAGAGAAGGTTTGAATATAAGACACTTAAAAGAAGGTGGAACAGGAAGCAAATCAGAATCCCTTGTTCAGCCAGATATAGCTCCAGATAAATATGAAAGTGGAACTAATAATACTTGTGGAATAGTAGGTTTAGGAGCGGGAATAGAATTCCTACTAGAAGAGGGATTAGAGAAAATAAGAAACCATGAAAAAGAATTAACGGGGTATATGATAGACGAATTAAAAAAAGTAAATAGGGTTAAAATATATGGTCCTGCGGACTCTAATAAACAAGGAGCAGTTATATCCATGAATTTAGAAGGTTTAGATTGCTCTGACGTAGGTTATATTTTGGATAGGGATTTTGACATAGGTGTGAGAACAGGTCTTCATTGTGCTCCATTAGCCCATAAGACTATAGGTACCTTAGAAGAAGGAACAGTGAGACTTAGTATAGGGTATTTTAATACTAAAGAAGATATAGATAAAGCCGTAGATGCTATTAAAAAAATAAGTGAAGAATTAAATAAATAGACCCATATGACTATGGGTCTATTTCATTGGGGATGCTTATCTAATTATAGGGATAACTGTCCCTTTTGTGCTATAATAGAGAGGTTAGAGGAGGGATAAAATGAATGATATTATGAATCTTATGGAACTAAATACAGGAGCTCTTATTTTAGGACTTATTTTATTAAATATTATAATGCTTGTGTTCATATTAGTTCAAAGAAAAGGAATAAACACGCTTAATAAGAGATATAATAAATTAAGTGATGGACTAGACAATAAAAGTCTAGAAGAAATTGTATCTAAATATTATGATCATATTAAGTTTTTATTAGAAGAAAATAATAAAAAAGAAGAAAGATTAGAAGAGTTAAGCAAAATTATAAAAACGTGTGTTCAAAATATAGGAATCGTACAATATAATGCTTATGATGATGTGGGTGGCAATTTAAGCTTTAGTATGGCTCTATTAGATGGAAATTATAATGGTATAATATTTACTAGTTTATATGGAAGACAGAATACGGTTACATTTGGTAAGCAAATTAAAAATAAAGAACCACAGACAAATCTTTCCGATGAGGAAAAGAAAGCATTAAAAATGGCTATAAACTCTTAAAATACTAGGAAAAAATTAACTATCATAGTATAAAAGATAAACCTTCTAGCAATAATAGTTCTAGGAGGTGTGCCTATGCCAAAGGTTGTAGCAATTCCCAATAATCTTGAACAAATAGGAAGAGAGTTAGATGCCAGAGGATATGAAGTGGTTCATGATAGGTATGATGGATATGTAGATGCTATACTTTATGATAGTAGAGAAAGTTCTTTGGCTTATTTAAATAACTACGACAATGTTTTAGATATGGAAAGAGGAGCAATTGTAGTAGATGTACACAATAAAGGTTTAAGAGATATAATATATGCTATAGAGCATAGAAGTTATGAAGGATTGTTTTAGATAAAAGGGATATAAAAGTTTCATACGAAACTTTTATATCCCTTTCACTTTTAAAATAAATTACTTTGTTTTGGTTTATTAAAACTCCAAAGACAATGGCGAATCCCTTCTGAAATAGTATCTGCCATTTTCATGACCAAATTAAGACGTGTATTTTGAAGAACTATGTATTCCATAAAACCACTTAGATTAACTATTCCCGTAACATATATATCACCTACGGCTGGTAGGGATTTATTTACTCCTGCTCCAGGACGTATAGAACCACTACCTACTTTAATATGACCTATTCTAGTGGACTTGCCTAAACAGGCATCAATGGCTATAACAAAAGGTTTATTGTAGTTAGAATATATGTCTTCAATACTATCCTTTAGATTTTTTGCATGAACGGGATTATCTAAAGTTCCATGAACATAGAAATTTGGAATCATTCTAGAATAACGTTCTAGCTTGTACCCAACTAATGGACCTAAAGAATCACCTGTGGATCTGTCTGTTCCAATACACATAATTATAATTTCTTCATAACTATCCGTATAATGAGTCTCAAAACACTCTTTAAAGGCTCTATTGAAATTTAAGTAAGGCATATTCCCATTTACATCAATAGATGGGGTTGAAAGTTTCTTATCAAACATGAAATAGTTTGTCCTCCTATCATAGGAAAATATATATTAAGAGTATTCCCTAAACAGCATAGAAAATACGTGGATAAATGATTAAAAAAGTGGTATTGTATAGAATAAGAAAAAGTCTAAAGGGGTTGATAGTATGAATCATAGGATAAAAGGAAGTACCAAGTTATATGCAGTTATAGGAGACCCAATAAATCATAGTTTATCGCCAGAGCTACACAACACTCTATTTGATTATGAAGAAAAGGACTCTGCTTATATACCACTTAAGATAAGATATGAAGAATTAGGGGCGAATATACATACTTTAAGAAATAATTTATATGGGTTTAACATAACTAAGCCACATAAGCAAAATATAATTAAATATTTAGATCAGATGGATGAGAATTCAAAGGTATATAATGCAGTAAATACAGTAAAAGTGGAAAGTGGCAAACTGATGGGATATAATACGGACGGTTATGGGTTTTCAAAGAGTATAGAACATTTAGATTTAGAAGAAAAGAAAGTATTATTGTTAGGTGCCGGTGGAGCTGCAAGTGTAGTTTTATATGAATTACTTAAAAAGGGTGCTTGTGTACATGTTAAAAATAGAAGTAGAAACAAAGCTGAGGATATGGTAGAAAATATAATAAAGTTTAGTAGTAATAAGGATATACATATATGTGATGAAATAAATGATAGCTACTATATGATAGTGAATTCCACACCGTTAGGAATGGGTGAGTATAAAGGGGTTATGCCTATAGATGAAATTCATTTAGAAAATGTGAAAGTAGCCTATGATTTAATATATAATCCCTATCACACAGAGTTTTTAAAAAGGGCTAAAGAAAAGGGAGCACAAGTTATAAATGGATTTGAAATGTTATTTTATCAAGGAATAAGAGCACAAGAGATTTGGAAAAATGAAAAAATCAATGAAGAGCTAGTTATGAAGGTATACAAGGATATTAATAAATATTTTGAAGATAAGTTTAGAGATTAAAATCATATTAAAGGGGAGTAGAAGATGAATGTATTAGTAATCCATGGACCAAATTTAAATATGTTAGGAATAAGGGAAAAAAGTGTATATGGAGAAAAGAGCTTTGAAGATATAAATGATTTAATAATAGAAGAAGGAAATAAATTACATATAAACATAGAAATATATCAATCAAATATAGAAGGTGAAATAATAAATAAAATCCATGAAGCCTATGGGAATAAGGATGCTATAGTTATAAACCCTGCGGCTTTTACCCACTACAGTTATGCCATAAGGGATGCCATAGGTTCAGTTAATATACCTACAATAGAAGTTCATCTATCTAATATACATAAAAGGGAAGAATTTAGAACTAAATCCGTAACAGCGCCTGTTTGTATAGGCCAAATAAGTGGCTTTGGGTATAATTCATATTTATTAGCTCTTCGTAGTCTAAAAATGACGAAAAATAGCTAAAAACGTTGAAAAATACAGGATTCATAAAAATGCGAATTACTTACTAATTACTAGTAAATGGAAGAAAAACATGATTAAATGAATAAAACTGACCTAAACCTATTCTTGTATAAAGAATAGGTTTTTAATTATAATAGGGGGCGAGAAATACTATATTATTCGGGGGTGGGGCAATGTTTAAAAAACTGACAAAATTTTGTGTAGGATTAGTGCAAAGGTATTTACCAGATCCCTTCTTGTTTGCCGTAATACTTACTTTATTAGTATTAGGCCTAGGTATGGTTACTACTGGACAAGGATTTATGCCTATGATAAATCATTGGAGCAATGGATTTTGGAAGCTATTAGCATTTTCAATGCAAATGTCACTAGTACTAGTAACAGGACATACATTAGCTAATGCACCATTAATTAAAAACGTGCTTAAACGTTTAGCTAGGATAGCCAAAACTCCAACACAGGCGATTATGGCCGTTACTTTCATATCAACTCTAGCATGTTGGATAAATTGGGGATTTGGATTAGTTGTAGGAGCTTTATATGCCAGACAATTGGCAAAAGAGGTAAAGGGTGTAGACTATAGACTTTTAATAGCTTCAGCCTATTCTGGATTCTTAGTATGGCACTCTGGCATATCAGGGTCTGTACCGCTTAAGCTAGCTACAGGGGGAGCTGACCTAGCCAAAGTAACTAATGGAGCCGTTACAGAAGCTGTAGCCACATCACAAACTATTTTTTCAAGCTTTAACTTAATTATATTTGGAATAATACTTGCTACTATGCCTTTTGTAAATAAGGCAATGCATCCTAATAAAGATGAAGTAATAGCTATTGATCCTAAGTTATTAGAGGAAGAAGAAGCAGCAACAATGGAAAAGAGTATGACACCAGCAGATAAAATGGAAAATTCGCCTATACTATCTATCCTAATAGGTCTTATGGGAATGAGTTATGTGGTGTATTACTTTAGTACTAATGGATTTAAACTAAATTTAAATATAGTTAACTTCATGTTCTTGTTTGTAGGTATTCTATTACATGGAACGCCAAGAAGATTCTTAGATGCAGTGTCTACTGCGGCTAAGGGTACAGCAGGAATAATACTTCAATTCCCATTTTATGCAGGTATTATGGGTATGATGGTAGGAGCTAGTGCTGAGGGAGTATCCTTTGCAGGGGTTATATCTAACTGGTTTGTAAATATATCTACTGCAACAACTTTCCCGCTATTTACTTTCTTAAGTGCAGGTATAGTTAACTTCTTTGTACCTTCTGGAGGAGGACAATGGGCAGTTCAGGCACCTATTATGATGCCAGCAGGAGCGGCCCTTGGAGTGGACACTGCAAAAACAGCCATGGCTATAGCGTGGGGAGATGCATGGACTAATATGATTCAACCGTTCTGGGCATTACCAGCATTAGGAATAGCAGGTCTTGGCGCCAGAGATATAATGGGATTCTGTATAATAGATTTACTATATACAGGAGTAATAATAGCTGCAGGATTAATGTTCTTATAAAAAATAGCTGTGAGGAAACTCACAGCTTTTTTTAGTTTTATATTTAACATAAAGTATTTATAATTAAATAAATATACTAATAAACTAAAAATATACAAGAAAAAATCATCAAAAATAATGGAGGGGTTATGAATAAAATAATAGCTCATAGGGGTTGGTCTAGTAGAGCACCAGAGAATACTATATCTTCAATTAAACTAGCCCTTGAAGAAGAAAGAATTGATATGATTGAAATAGATATACATTTGACTAAAGATGATGTTGTTGTAGTATCTCATGATTTTGTATTAGGGAGGACTTCTAATGGAAAAGGAAGAATTAGTGATTATACTTATGAAGAATTGATGCAATTTGATTTTGGAGCTTGGTTTTCTGAAAAGTATAATGGGGAGAAGATTCCAACCCTAGAAAAAGTACTAAATATTATAGATGGGAAGAAAACTTTAATTGTTGAGATAAAAAAAGATAACCGTAATTATCCTAACATGGCGGAACAATTGTGTAAATTATTAAAGGACTATAAGCACAAAGATAAAGTCCTTATAAAATCCTTTAACCATGAAGTGATAAAAGATATACATCATATGGATGATGAAATAAATATAGGCATGTTAATTGATGGAATGCCTAATTTAGTCCTAGAAAAGGTAAGGAAGTTAAATGGATCTTTTGTTTCCATGTCATTTGAATATATTGATAGAGAGTTAGTAAAACAATTAATAAAAAATAATATTCAAGTAATGGTATGGACTGTAAATGAAAAGGAAGACATTCATCGTATAAAAGAAATAAGTGATAGAATAGGCATTATTACAAATTATCCTGAAAAAGCATTTTAGAGAAAGTTTTATTTTGTTTACTTTTTTTATTTAACTAGGAGGTATATGAATGAAAATTTTAATAGGAACAGATTCCTTTAAAGGAAGCATGACATCCTTAGAGGTGGCTAATTATTTAGAAAAAGGATTTAAATATATAGATAAGAATTTAGAAATAATAAAGGTTCCTATTTCAGATGGTGGAGAAGGTATGATAGATGCCTTAATAGGGAATGACAATGGTATAAAAGTTCAATTGAAAGTAGTTGGACCCTTAGGAAGAACTATAGATTCATTCTACGGTATATCAGGTAATGGTAATACAGCATATATAGAAGTGGCCACTGCAATTGGATTATATTTATTAGATGAACATGAAAGGAATCCCTTAAACACATCATCTTTTGGTGTAGGTCAATTAATATTACATGCTGTAGAAAATGGATGTAAAAATATCATAGTCGGATTAGGAGGAAGTTCTACTAATGATGGTGGAATGGGCATGGCTAGAGCATTAGGCGTGAAATTTTTAACTTCAAATGGTGATGAACTAATTGGATGTGGTAGTGATTTAGAAAAAGTTCATAAAATTGATCTTTCTAGTATGGATAAAAGACTTAAAAATATAAGTTTTAAAATAGCTTGTGACGTGGATAATCCTTTAACAGGAAAAAATGGAGCAACCCATATTTTCTCACCTCAAAAGGGAGCAGATGAGAAAATTATTTGCCAGCTAGAAAAGGGTATGTTAAATTATGAGTCTATTATAGAAAAGGACTTAAATATAGAAGTATCTCAAATAAAAGGTGGAGGAGCCGCTGGTGGTTTAGGGGTAGCCTTCGTTACTTATTTAAATGGTGAAATGGAACAGGGAATAAAACTAGTTATAGATGAGATTGGATTAGAAGAAAAAATTAAAAGGGCCCATTTAGTTATTACGGGTGAAGGTAAAATAGATAATCAAACCTTATACGGAAAAGTACCTGTTGGAGTGTCAGTTCTGGCTAAGAAGCATAATAAAAAGACTATTGCCATTGCAGGGAAGGTAGAAATTGAAAATGAAGATCTAAAGTCCTTTGGTATAGAGGACATAATATGTATAACACCTGAAAATCAAAGTATAGAAGAGGCAATGGCAAAGGCAAAAGAAAATACTTTTAATATAGCTAAAGTAATTTATGAAAAGCATTTAATGAAGGTACACGTATAGTATGTTTTTTAGCTATATTAAAAAAATTATATTAAGATTCCTATGCATTTCCATAATAAGAGAATTTAGTTTTTCTACATCCATAGGGATGGTGATGACTATCCTCACAGTTAATATTTAAATCATAAGGTAAATTTATTTCAAGATGTTCATTAGCTAGTTTACAACTTAAAACTAAAGCTGTACCCATGAAATTTTTACAACAACAGGGAACTGTTTCCCGGGCAATAGATTCAATGACTTGAGATATAATATGCATAGTCAAAGAAGTTTCTTTATCCTTAGGACAAGCTGCACCTAGGATCACACTAAAACTAGCTCCGATAGCAGGTGCTATTCCACAAATACTTGTTAAGCCACAATAAGCTCCTATGGATTGTCTTTTAGTTCGATTAAGAGCGTTTTCAATTTTTCGATCTGTAATTATAATATAATTTCATAAATTAGGTAATATTATGTTTCACGTGAAACATAGTATTATTATGAATAAAATTCTTTAATAAAACAAAACTAGAAGTAGGAGGTGCTTTTTATGGAATTAAGCATAAAAGAAAAACTACTTTTAGAGGATCAAAGGGACAATGAGGCTGTATGTGTGAAAACATACACAGAATATAGTAATAGAGCTGATGATTCTGTCCTTAAAAACATATTTGCGGATCATGCCAAGGTTGAACAGGAACATTATGATACTTTAACTAAAATATTAAATGGTCAAGTTCCACCTATGGCACAGGGACAAAAACAAGATAATAAATATCAATTTAAAGGTATACATACAACTGGAACAGATAATGATAAATATTTGTGTGAAAATGTATTAGTAGCAGAGAAATACGTTTCATCTAATTATGATACGGCCATATTTGAATGTGGGGATCATAATATAAGACAAATATTAAATCACATTCAAAAGGAAGAACAAGAACATGGAGAGCATATATATAATTATATGCAGAGTAGAGGAATGTATAATGTTCAATAAAAAGTAGTTATTTAACTACTTTTTACTTTGTGGGAAAATATAACATTATCAAAACTGGGGATAAGTAAAAAAGGAAGGGGGTGTGGGGGAAGGATTCCCCTGCCTCTTTAAAGGAGGGTGCTCAGCAACTTTAGTTGCGTCGAAGGGAACCATCGGGTTCCATAGCGAAGCATACGAAGTATGCCTTTTTTATTTGTGAAAAATTGAAACTACTCAAAAGGGGATTTGATATAATAGAAATTAAGTTAGTTCCAAAAAGGAGATGATTTCTATGAAGTGTGTAAAGAGGGGAAGTAAGTATTTTGTAAGAATTGATAAGGGACAAGAAGTTGTTAGTTCATTAAAAAACTTTTGTGAAGAAAACAATGTAAAATTAGGTTCTGTAGTGGGGATAGGGGCCACTGATAAAGTTACGATAGGCTTATTTAATACGGACACTAAAGAGTACCATAATAAAGAACTTGTTGGAGAGTATGAGATTACAAACTTAACAGGAAATATATCTACTAAAGAAGAAGAAGTATACCTTCACTTACATATAACTCTTGGAGATGAGGAGTATAAGGCCTTTGGTGGCCATTTAAATGAGTGTTGGATAAGTGGAACCTGTGAACTTGTAGTAGATGTAATTGATGGACAGATAGAGAGAATTTTTGATGATTATTGTGGACTTAACGTATTAAAGATAGATTAATCTAGAAATATATTATAAATAGAGTTTTTTTTAAAACTCTATTTTTTTGTGTCTAAATAGTATCGAAAAGAGGGGCTCGTGTCGTATTATAATACAAAGGAGGAGTATTAAATTGGTGGGACGTATTGCTACAGGACTATTTCAAGGTTTAGCTGCTGAGGCATTCATAAGTAACTATAGGAAGAGCAATAAGGGGAAACAGATTCAAAGAAGATGGCATAGGATGTTTGAAAATATCCATGGTCAGTCTATAGGGTTAAACAGAAAAACGGTACAACACATTGGCTCAACCAGTTCTGTAAAAAGATATTTTTACAAAACCTTTGAACCAATGGCAGGAATAGTCACTACAAGGGACTTGTCCATGGCAGTAGGTATAGAACTTTCTGACAGAGACATAAGAGTCAGACCCCATGATGTGAGACAGTTATCTAGAGCCATAAGAAATGAATGGATAAAGATACTCATATCTACGGAAGTTATACAGGATGCCATGTCAGTACTGGGGAAAAATGTTAGAGACCATCTAGAAGACGATCATGATAAGAATGAAATAGAAGAGACTATAGGAGATAGAGTAAAATTAAGAGAAGCATATTTTAAAACATATCACCAGGAAGAAGAAGATGACATAGTAAGGGTAGGGTATAACTATAATGCCCTTACAACTGATGTAACTACCAATAAATTTAAAGCTGATATAAAAACTAATAAATTTTCTGGGTTTGAAATGGGCTTTTACAGAAAAGGATATGACTATACTTTAATAAGTGATGAAGAAGAAAGAAAGTTTCATACCATGAATAAGAAATATACAAGAGAATATATACATTTTAAATAAAAAATCTTAAGAACACATAAATAAAGTTCCTAAGATTTTTTCATTTAATTAGATAATAAATTTTTTCTAACGGCCCCTTCTACCTGATCATTTAAAAGAGCTTCTTCCTCTTTTGTAATATTATCAGTAAATATAGGTTCACAAAAAGTTAGATTCACCTTTGCTGGAGTAATTTTTTTACCATCATTAGCTTCAAAAACTTTATAAGTTCCATTTATACATACGGGAACTATAGGTACTTTAGCCTTTGTAGCAAGTTTTAAACTTCCCTTTTTAAAATCCTTCATTTCAGAAGATTTACTTCTAGTACCTTCTGGAAATATTATTAGAGAATGGCCTTCTTTTAAAAGAGCAATCCCATCTTTAATAGCTTGAAGAGATTGTCTTTTATTACCCCTATCTATAAATATACATCTTGTAAGTTCCATCCATTTTCCAAATACGGGAATTTTGCCTAATTCTTTTTTTGCAATAAAACTAGTAGGTTTAGTAATAACAGAAAATAATACGGGAATATCAAAATAACCTTGGTGGTTAGACACAAATACAACAGGGCCATCTGGTATATTTTCTAATCCTGTAGTTTCAATTTCAACACCACTAGATTGTATAATTTGCTTTGCCCAATTATTAGTAGTTTTACTTATTAAATCAGCTGATGCTTCGACTTCGCCTTTTTTTTGAAGTTTTTCCAACTTCATCTTTGTAGGAGTTAAAAGGGCCAAGTCAAAAATAAATTTAGAAGCAACATAAAATGTTCTAAACATGATCACCCTCCTCTATTAATAACATAATAACATAAATAATAATAGAATAAAAATCCATCCATTGATAAAAACTACATTAAGTAGAACATAAGAAAAGGAGCTAAAATATGTATTATATATTATTAGTATTAGGATTTATTTTATTAATAAAAGGAGCAGATTTTTTTGTAGATGGGGCATCTAGTATAGCTAAATTATTAAAGGTGCCACCTGTTTTAATTGGTCTTACTATAGTGGCCTTTGGAACCAGTTCTCCAGAAGGAGCCGTTAGTATTAGAGCTGCCATAAATGGAAACAATGGTCTATCTTTGGGAAATATTATAGGAAGTAATATGTTTAATATGTCCTTAGTAATAGGCATAGCAGCAATAATAATTCCACTTAAAGTAGAAATGCAGACTATTAAAAAGGAAATCCCCTTTACTTTATTGGCAGCCATAGTTGTTGAAATACTAATGGCTGATGTATTTCTTAATAAGCAAGACACTAATATGTTATCAAGGTCAGATGGATTAGTACTTTTATGTTTCTTTATCATATTCATGTATTATTTATTTGAAGTGGCCATGAAAAGCAGAGAAAATTATGAGGAAGAATTTCATGAAGTTAGTAAAGGAAAAAGTATAATCTATACTATAGCAGGGTTAATAGCAATACTAGTTGGAGGAGACTTAGTAGTAAAAAGTAGCTCTAAAATAGCCTTGGCTTTTGGAATGAGCGAAACATTAGTTGCCATAACTATAGTATCCTTAGGTACTTCACTACCAGAGTTAATCACATGTGTTACGGCTGCTAGAAAGGGATATAGCGACATGGCCGTTGGAAATATAGTAGGTAGTAATATATTTAACACCCTATTTGTATTAGGAACATCAGCTACAATAAATCCATTGGTTGTGGAAAGTGGATTAAATATAGACGTAGGATTTATGGTTATATATACTTTCTTACTATTAATATTCTCCATACTACATTATAAGATTGTAAGATGGGAAGGAGCCCTATTAGTTCTATCTTATGGAGGTTACATAGTGTATGTTTTAGGAAACAAATAAAAGTCAATTCTTATGAATTGGCTTTTTTTACGTTTATTTTCTAAAGGGATCTATGTTGTTGTGATAAATGGTACAAGGTATTTTAAATATTATTGTTTTAAAAAAGAAACAAACGACATACATATTAATACAAGTAAGATTACTTAGATTCAAAAAATACATGTTTGTGTGTGGAGTGTAGGTTAGGTTTGTTTTTTAAAAAAAGGGGGGACTTCTAAATATTATGATGGAATTTTCAGAGATTATTAAAAAAGATAGAGAAGAAAGAAGAAAACAACGTTTTAAAGGAACATTTTTGGATTATCTTGAGATACTGAAAGAAAGTCCATCCACATGTATGTTAGCACACCAAAGGATGTATGAACGAATCGTAGAAAAAGGGGTAGATGTAATTAATACAGAAGAAAATCCTAGATTAAGAAGAATTTATGGTAATGATATCATCAAAAAGTACGATTTCTTTAAGGATGACTTTTTTGGTATTGATAAAAGTCTGATGAAAATTGTGAGATACTTTAAGACAGCAGCTATGAAAGGTGAAGAATCACGTCAAGTTCTTTACCTTGTGGGACCTGTAGGTGCAGGAAAATCTTCTTTGATGGAAGCATTAAAAAGGGTGTTAGAGATGGGCCCTCCTGTATATGCAATTAAGGGATGTCCTATGAGAGAAGAGCCTCTTCACTTAGTTCCAAAGCATCTTAGAGAACAGTTTGAAAATTTATTGAATATAAAAATCGAAGGAGACTTATGTCCTATTTGTCGATATAGATTAATAAATGAATACAATGGCGAATTTGAAAGAGTTCCTGTAGAGACAGTAGATTTTAGTATTCGAGGAAGGAAAGGAGTAGGGGTAGTTCCCCCAGTTGATCCTAATAATCAAGACACTTCTGTTCTTGTAGGGTCTGTAGATATATCAAAATTAGATTTATATCCTGAAGATGATCCAAGAGTATTATCTTTAAATGGAGCATTTGATGTTGGAAATCGTGGAATTGTAGAATTTATAGAGGTGTTTAAGAATGAGGTTGAGTATCTTCATACAATGATCACTGCAACACAAGAAAAGAGCATACCATCTCCTGGTAAAGGCCCTATGATATATTTTGATGGTATTATTTTAGCCCATTCAAATGAGGCAGAATGGAATAAGTTTAAAGCTGATCATACCAACGAAGCTATTTTAGATAGAATTGTTAAAATTGAGATGCCTTATTGTCTTGAATTGAATGAGGAAGTAAAGATTTATAATAAGGTTTTGAAAAAGAGTAAGTTCAGTGCCCATATTGCACCTCATACGATTGAAGTAGCCTCTATGTTTGCAATTTTAACGAGACTTACTGCTTCATCGAAAGTTGACCCTCTTACAAAACTAAAAATTTACAATGGAGAAGAAATCGTAGAAAAAGGAACTACTAAAAAAATAGATATACTAGAACTACGAGAAGAGGCACAAAGAGAAGGGATGACAGGAATATCTACAAGATTTATTATGAAAGCCATAGATACTGCAATGGCAGAAACAGAACATGACTGTATTAATCCTATTGCAGTACTAGAAGTATTAGTAAAATCAGTAAAAGAATTGTCAGTTGGCGATGAGGAAAAGAAAAAATATTTAAATTTCATTCAAAATGTTATTAAAAAAGAATACCATAAAATATTAGAAAAAGAAGTAACAAAAGCATTTATACATGGATACCATGAGCAAGCGGAGGATCTATTTAATAATTATCTAGATCATGCTGAAGCTTTTGTTAATAAGACAAAAATTAAAGATAGCAGTACAGGTGAAGAGTTAGAACCAGATGAAAAATTCTTAAGATCTATAGAAGAGCAGATTGGTATTACTAGCAGTGCGGCGAAAGGATTTAGGCAAGATGTGACGTCTTATATGTTCTATTTGATGCGCAGTGGCAGCAAAATTGAGTATACATGTTATGAGCCTTTAAAGGAAGCAATTGAGAAAAAGCTAACAACATCTGTAAAGGAATTAAGCAGAGTAATTACCCGTACGAAAGTAAGAGATAAAGATCAGAATAAAAAGTATGATGCCATGGTAGAAGAAATGAAAAGAAATGGATATTGTGACCAATGCTGCAATGTGATTCTAAAATATGCTGCAAACAATTTATGGAAAGATTAATGAATTAGATTAAAAATTAAGAATGAATAATCTTATTATTCATTCTTAATTATTCATTTCTCCACAAAATGAAGTTGGACTTTTATATGGAGGTGAGGATGTGGCTATATTTAGAGAATTTGACAACAGAGGGCGGGATCGGTCAGCAGAAGATAGAAGAAGACATAGAAAGTTAGTAGAAGATTCTATTAAGAAGAATATAGGAAATATTATTGCTGAAGAGAGCATTATTGGACAGAGTAGAGATAAGAAGATAAAAGTTCCTATAAAGGGAATTAAAGAATATCAGTTTATATATGGAAAAAATAAAAAAGGAACTGGTTCAGGAACAGGAAACGAAAAAAGAGGAGATAAAATAGGCAGCGATGATATGGAGCAAGGTCAAGGGCAAGAACAAGCTGGAAATGCAGAGGGCGAAGATATTTTTGAAACAGAGATTACCATTGAAGAGTTGATACAGTATTTATTTGATGACTTAAATTTACCTTTTATGCAGAGAAAGAAGTTTAATGAAATTGAATCGGAGAAAAATTTTAAAAGACTAGGGTATCAAAGAAAAGGAATTCCGCCAAGACTTGCAAAAAAAAGATCAGTAGTAGAGCGACTAAAAAGGAAAAAAGGTTATGAGAGAGGAAAAAATCAAGAAGTTCATAATCCTGAGCAAGTAGAGGAGAATAAAAGATTTCCATTTAAAGAAGATGACTTAAGGTATTATCGTGTAAGAGAAGATGTTAGACGTGAAAGTAATGCAGTAGTAATTTGTATTATGGACACCTCAGGTTCCATGACCCTTACCAAAAAATATTTGGCTCGAAGCTTTTATTTTCTTTTGTATCAGTTTGTAAGATTAAAGTATGTTCATGTGGAAGTTGTATTTGTAGCTCATACGACCGTAGGTAAAGAAGTAAGTGAGAAAGAATTCTTTCATAAGGGGGAATCAGGAGGAACATATATTAGTAGTGGGTATGATAAAGCTTTAGAAATAATCGAAAAAAGATATAATCCTGAAGTATGGAATGTATATGCATTTCATTGTAGTGACGGAGACAATTGGTCTCAGGATAATAAAAAGGCTGTAGAGTCAGCAAAAAAACTGTGTGAAACCTGTAATCTTTTTGGATATGGAGAGATTAAACCAGGATATTATTCACGAATGAGTACTATTAAATCTGAATTTAACATGAATGT
Source organism: Anaeromicrobium sediminis (assembly GCF_002270055.1). Classification (NCBI taxonomy): domain Bacteria; kingdom Bacillati; phylum Bacillota; class Clostridia; order Peptostreptococcales; family Thermotaleaceae; genus Anaeromicrobium; species Anaeromicrobium sediminis. Next base: position 61,057 of record NZ_NIBG01000015.1, read on the forward strand.
AAAATATCCAAACTTTTCGATTGTCACAATGTCAAGAAAGGAGGATATTGTTCCTGCTCTCAGAAGATTATTGGACAAAGAAGAAGGGCTTAAGGAATAATGAATTTGCTTATGAGAGAATATACAGTTAAAGAGTTAGAAAAATGGAATAGGAAAATTGAAGAGATTGTAAATGAAGAGGGATTAGATTACTATCCTCAAGAGTTTGAAATTTGCAGCTATGAAGACATGATTTGTTATGAAGCTTATGTAGGAATGCCTTCTCACTATCCCCATTGGAGCTATGGAAAGACTTATGAAAGGAAAAAAACCCTATATAAGCATAATCTAGAAGGGCTACCTTATGAAATGGTCATAAATTCTAATCCTTGTATAGGGTATTTGATGAGGGATAATACGCTGCTTTTACAGATTCTTACCATGGCCCACGTATATGGACACAATGACTTTTTCAAAAATAATAGATTGTTTGCAGAAGGAACTCAGGCAGAGTATACCATTGAGATGTTTAAAAATCATGCAGATCGTATCAGAAGCTACATACAGGACCCTAGTATTGGATATGAGGGAGTAGAACGTGTGTTGGATGCGGGTCATGCATTAAGATTTCAAACTTCAAGAGTAATAGGACATAAAAAAATCTCAGATGAGGAGATAAAGAAAAGAATCCTTGAAAATTATTATTCGGAAATAAAGGTTACAAGTCCTCTAGATGAAAAGAAAGATATTCCTTTCCCAAATTTAGAAAAAATTCCGTTAGAACCTACTGAGGATATTATTGGGTTTATGGTAGAATATTCAAAATTAGAGGATTGGGAAAAGGATATATTAAACATTGTGAAAGAAGAGGCCGATTATTTCATTCCACAGATAGAAACGAAAATTATGAATGAGGGATGGGCAAGTTATTGGCACTATAAGATTCTAAATAAATTAGAATTACCTCCAACACTCCATATGGAATTTCTAAATCGCCATAACCAGGTAATTAGGCCATTCTTAGGACACATTAACCCTTATTATATGGGATTTAAAATTTTCAATGAGATTGAAGCGAAATATGGTAGGGATAAACTGTTTGAAGTGCGTAAAATGGAAAGAGATAACTCTTTTATTCGAAGATACCTTACAAAAGAACTTTCCAGTGAGATGAATCTTTTTCAATATGGAAAGAGAACTAAAGATTATGAGATAGAAGAAGTAGCAGATGAAGAAGGTTGGAAAGAAATAAGAAATACCTTAGCAAATAACACAGGAATAGGATCAATTCCTTTTATTAAAGTGATAGAAGTATCACCAAAAGACCAAACTCTTATATTAGAGCATGAATATGATGGAAGGGAATTAGAATTAAAATATGCTTATGAAACATTAAGATACACAGCCACCCTTTGGGGAGGAAAAGTAGAATTAAAAACTACTGTTGATAATGTGAAAAAACGTATTGTATGTGATGAAAATAAAAAGATATCTTTAAAAAGAGAGTAATGGAGCAGGGGAAAATTTCCCCTGCTTTATTTTTTACGCATCAGGAAATTGTAAATTTTAAAAATTATGGATAAGTAAAAAATAAGGGGGTGTGGGGGAAGAATTCCCCTGCCTCTTTAAAGGAGGATGCTCAGATTACGTTAGTAATCGTCGAAAGGAACCATAGGGTTCCTTAGCGAAGCATACGGAGTATGTCTTTTTTATAAGAAGCATATTTATAATCTGCTAATTTTAGAATAATAAATATAAAAGAGTAGTTAATAAATGTGTGTAAGAAATTAGTATGTTGACAAATATGTAATAGATGTTATAACATATGCTGCTTACAATATGTTAATATAATATTTATAGTATAAAAGGCAGATACATGGTGTTGTATGTGAGGAAACAAGGGGGATGCTATGAAAAGAGGAAAGCAGGATTTTTTAAAAGATATGGAATATATTGATGGTATTACCATCATTGATAGAAATGGAAAAATATTATTTTCTATAAAATTTAATCCATGGTTTCATCCGGAAATAGTAGACGGGGAAGAAATAATTGGAAAAAACTTATGTGAGGTATTTACAAATATTGACGAAGATATAAGCACTTTGTTTAAAGCCATGGAGCTAGGAAGGCCAATTCATAGGAAAAAACAGAGTGTTGTAAACATAGAAGGAACAAAGATTGTTACAATGAATACATCTTTACCAATTAAAGGGGAAGGTAAAATTATTGGGGCTATTGAACTTTCAAAGGATATTACAAAACACAAAGATAGAGATACGAATATGAACGTTATTCAAATGAATTCTCAACTCTTTACTAATACAAATGAAATGAAAAAATACTTAGGGCCTGATCGGGCAAGGTATTCTTTAGAAGATATTGTTTCAAATAATACAAAAATGAGGGAGTTAAAGTATTTTGTAAAAAAGATTGCAAAAGGAAGGTCTTCTGTTTTTATTTATGGAGAAACTGGAACAGGAAAAGAATTGTTTGCCCATGCCATTCATAATGAAAGTAGTAGACGGGATAAACCTTTTATTGCACAAAATTGTGCTGCTATTCCCGAAAATCTATTAGAAAGTATCTTATTTGGCACAACAAAGGGAAGTTTTACAGGATCCTGCGACCATCCAGGGTTATTTGAATTAGCTGAGGGAGGAACCTTATTTCTAGATGAGATTAACTCTATGCCAATTCACCTACAAGCAAAATTATTAAGGGTATTACAAGACGGATATATTAGAAGATTAGGAGATAGACAAGAAAGAAATGTAGATGTGAGAATTATTACAGCATCAAATATGAGTTTTAAGAAATGTATAAAAGAGGGATATCTTAGAGAAGATATTTACTATCGATTAGCTGCTATGTCTATGCTTATTCCACCTCTTAGAGAAAGAAAAGAAGATATTGAAATTTTGTTAAATTTTTTCATTAATAAATATAATAAATTACTTGAGAAACATATTAAGAAGGTATCAAAGGATGTATATAATGTATTGATCAATTATAATTGGCCGGGAAATGTAAGAGAATTGGAACATGTAATAGAGTATGCTATGAACATTGTTGATCATACAGCTGATGAAATAGAAATAGAACATATTGAAAACATGATGAAAGTAATAGAAGAAGACCATACCCAAGTAAATATAAGACCATTAAAGGAAGCCATATCAGAGGTGGAAAAGAAACTAATTAAAGAAGCAATTAAAAAAACAAAAGGAAATGTTTCTGAAGCTGCACGATTATTAGAAATACCTAGACAAACTCTTCAAAGAAAAATAAGAAGTTATCATATTATATAAACTTGTAACTATGAAATATTAAGAATGCTCAAAAAATAACAAATATAGTTTTAAAATAATAAATACTGCTCAAAAAATAACAAAAAAGCTGTGCGATGTGAAAAAATTGCCAGCTTTTTTAATGTATAGTTCATAAAAGACGTTATTTAATATAAAATAACAATGGTTTTTGTGATGAAAAACATTGAAATTGCTACATAATAAGAAAAAATCAAATCTTTCTCAATGGCACGAATATTGCAATATGTAAAAGTGTATATTGTAGATCTTGGATCATAGGAGGAGGAAATAGAAATGATTATTGGTGTGTTAAAGGAAATCAAAAGTGGAGAGTCACGTGTCATTATGACACCAATAGAAGCTGGAGAACTTGTGGAGGATGGACATAAGGTTCTAGTTCAAAGTAATGCGGGGGCTAATGCAGGATTTGAAGACAGCGAATATACTGCTGTTGGAGCAGAAATTAAAGAAAATATGAAAGATATTTATGAAGCTAGTGACATGGTAGTAAAAGTAAAAGAAATTGAACCCATAGAATATGGATTAATTAAAGAAGGACAGATTATTTTTGCCTGTATACATCCAGCTGCAAACAGAGAAGAGGTAGATGCTTTAATTAAAAGAAGAGCCATTGCATTTACAGCAGAGGACACCCATAGATTTGGTTCTCCTAATTGCGAAGTGGCAGGAAAGTTAGGGGCACTTATGGGAGTGCATTATCTCCTTAGCATTAATGGGGGAAGAGGACAGTTAATATGTGGCATTGGAGGAGCTCCAGGGGCTAAGGTACTAGTTTTAGGAGCAGGTATTGTGGGAAAAGGAGCAGCTCAAATTGTATCATCATTAGGAGCTCAAGTAACTCTTATGGATATTAATATTGGTATACTAAGACACAGTGAAGAAATTTTTCCTAAAAATGTGCAAACTATGTTCTCTAATCAACAGAACATAAAAAAAATATTACCTAATATAGATTTGGTAATCAATTGTGTTAAATGGCCAAAGCATAGGGAGGATCATTTAATTACCAAAGATATGTTAAAAATTATGAAAAAGGGTAGCGTTATAGTGGATGTTAGTGCAGATGTAGGTGGAGCTATTGAAACATATAGACCGACAAGTCATGAAACTCCTACCTATGTAATAGATGGAGTTATACATTATGGAGTAGATAATATACCGGGAGCTGCGCCACATACCACCTCTATTGCTTATGCGGCATCCGTTTTTCCTCATTTAAGGGCTATTGCAAATGATGGAATTGTAGAGGCTGTGAAGAAAGATGGTTATTTAAGAAGGAGCTTAACTGCTTTCAAAGGGGTACTTACTCATGAAGAGACTAGTGTTATTCAAAATAGACCATGGAAAACACCAGAGGAAGTATTAGGATTGATAGATTGTAATTATTTAGATTATGTACCAAAAGCTACAAGCACAAAGGAAAAGAAAAAAAATATAAAATAAATTATTTGTACTTATGAAAATTAAATGTCTTTGCTGGAAAATAAAAAATTAAAAGGAGAGATGTGAAATGGAGCCAGCTACAACAATGGGAATTATATCTTTATTACCAGCTACAATAGCTATTATTCTTGCCTTTAAAACAAGGAATACTGTTTTTTCATTGGCAGTGGCCATATTTATTGGTGTTTTGGCCACTGGAAAGGGATTGATGGGTTTTCCTACCATATTGAAAACTTCCCTTGGAACAACAAGCTTTTCTTGGATTTTATTGCTGGAACTGTTTATTGGTATAGTTATAGCATTCTTTCAAAGGACAGGAGCTATTCAAGGGTTTACTCAAATTATGGAAGATAAGAAATTAAGTAGGAAAAAAATTCAATTGACCGCCTGGGTAATGGGAATGTTTGTATTCTTTAGTGACTATTTCAGTCCTCTATTTGTAGGTTCAACCATGAGGAGTTTGACAGACAAAGCAAAAATATCTAGAGAAAAACTTGCATATATTGCAGATTCCACATCAGCACCAGTAAGTGTTTTAGCACCGATTACTGGATGGGCAGTATTTATTTCAGGATTATTAGTGGGCATGGGGCCAGTAGAAAATGCAGAGCAGGCCATGATGGTATTCACAAAGGCAGTGCCCTTTAATTTTTATGCAATTATTGCAGTAGTATTGGTAGGATTATTTGCAATGGGCATTATACCTGATTTTGGGCCTATGAAGAAAGCTGAAGAAAGGGCGATGAAAGAAGGTAAGGTATTAAGAGATGGAGCAGAACCTCTTTTAGGAGAAGAGTTGACGGATACACCTCCTTATGAAGGAATAAAGACCCACGTATTTTGGGATTTTATATTCCCCGTATTAATTGTTATTACTATTGCCATTGGAACTTTTATTACATTAAAGTCAGCAAAGACTATGGAGGCCTTCCTTGCAGCTGCAGTTATATTAGGTATTATTATGAGAATTCAGGGAGTACCTTTTAATGATATTATGAAGACTGCCATGTCAGGTATGAAAGGAGTTATGCCTGCAATTATTATCCTGGCCCTTTCTTATACAATTAATGCCTTAAGTAAGGAAATGGGAACAGCAAACTACATTATTTCAGTAACAGAAAGTTGGTTAACTCCAAATCTACTTCCTTTTATTACCTTTATAATTGCAGCAACGATTTCCTTTTCAACAGGAACGTCCTGGGGAACATTTGCCATTGTTATGCCTATTGCAGCACCATTAGCCTTTAGCTTTAGTGGAAACGAAGTGAGTGTGTTGGTATTAGCAACTGTAGCGGCAGTTGCAGGAGGAGGAGTATTTGGAGATCATTGTTCACCCCTTTCAGACACAACAATTCTTGCATCAACGGGAGCTGCTGCTGATCATATTGACCACGTAAAAACTCAAATTCCATATGCCTTATCAGCAGCCATATTGGCATCGATTGTATATTTAATAATTGGATTTGTAGCCATCTAAAATGGAAAAGTCTTCATGTTATAACATGAAGACTTTTTTACGCTATAGGAAATTATAAATTTTAAAAACTGTAGATAAGTAAAAAAAATGAAGGGGGTGTGAGGGAAGGATTCCCCGGCCTCTTTAAAGGAGGGTGTTCAGATTGCGATAGCAATCGTCGAAGGGAACCATAGGGTTACATAACGAATCATACGGAGTATGACTTTTTTATGGCAAGTAAGTTCATATAATATGTCCAATAGGTTTATCATAGGACAAGCTTTGTAAAGCATAAACTATGGTAGGATAAAGTCTAAGGCGGTGTTATAGGTGAAAAATATATTAAAAATAATATGTATTTATGTGGGCACTGTAATAGGGGCTGGTTTTGCTTCGGGACAAGAGATGATGACTTTTTTTAGTAGGTATAGGGAAAAGGGATTTATTGGTATATATATAAGCATAATATTTTTCACAGTAATAAGTTCTTATGTGCTAAATTATGTGTATGCCTATAATATTTATTCCTACGAAAAATGGCTAGAAAGGATAGTAGGCAAGTCCCTGTGTAGAGTATTAAATTCTATGATAATACTATTTTTATTTTCAATTTATTGTGTAATGTTAGCTGGAACGGGAACATTACTTGAAAGCTTTTTTAATTGTAGTCCCTTAGTTGGAGCTGTTATTATGAGTATCCTCCTATTTATTATTTTTGTATCTAACCTAGAAGGGTTAGGTCTGGCTAATATGATTATAGTACCAGTCATATTTATAGGAATGTTAATTTTAGGAATAAGGGCTATTGGCGTAGAAGCAGTTATAAATATACCCAATAGTATAAATATGACAGGAAATTACTTAGTATCTAGTATTTTATATGTAAGTTATAACTCTATAGGTCTGGTAGCTATATTATTTTCTATGAGACCCTTTATGAAAAGAAGATATGAAGGAATATTAGGTGCCTTAGGAGGTTCTTTAGTACTAGGAGTAATGATGTTGATAATACATAAAACTACCAACATGAATTATGCTCAGCTAAAAGGCGCTCAAATCCCCATGTTAGAAGTAGGAAAATCTTTGGGAATTGAATTTTATACTATGTATGGAATAATTTTATTAGGAGCCATGTTTACTACAGCTGCTGCAAATGGATATATAGTAGTAGATTATATGAAAAAGAAATTAAAATTAAATCATATAGTTGTAAGTGCACTCTTTTGTATTATAACAATACCCTTATCAAACTTCGGATTTAAGAGTTTAGTAAGTATTCTATATCCTATCTTTGGGTACATAGGTGTTTTTACTTTAATATGGATTTTATATAGGAAGATTAGGGTCTTATTGTAGTATAATGACTATAGAATAGGTTACCAATAATGGAAATGTAAATTTAACAGAATTAAATATTTATATATTACAATAGAACTTATAGAAATAAATTATACTGGTATAATGACCTATTTGAAGGATTAAAAACTTGTAAAGAGAACTATTTCAAATATAGAGGAACTCTAAGGAGAGTGCATATGTACAGAAAATACAAGAGAAGACTAAAAACTCAAAAGGAATTTTTTCAAGATATATTATCTAATATGACAGATTGGGTAAGGGTTGTAGATAAGGAAAATAAGGTTTTATTCATAAACGAGCCCATGAAAAAGAGCTTAGGTGATATTGTAGGGAAAGAATGTTATAGGGCCCTGAATAAAACTAGTCCCTGTAAGAATTGCATATCTAATATAGGAATTTGTAAAGGAACTTCATTTACCAAAGAAGAAATTGTGGATGGAAAGATCTATTCAGTGGTGAGTTCACCTGTTTGGGATGAAGAAAAGAAGACCTATTGTGCTGTTGAAGTATTTAGAGACGTGACGGAACAAAAGAAAATGGAAGAATTAATAATAAGTCAAAATCAAAAAATGAAAAAGGATCTAGAATTTGCAAAGAGACTACAACTTAGACTTCTTCCTAATGATGGAGAATACAATGGTTTAAAAATAGCTTCAAAATATACTCCTTCAGAACACCTAGGTGGGGATTTATTTGATGTGGTAGAAATAGATGAAGAAAATACAGGAGTGTATATTGCAGACGTATCTGGTCATGGAGTTACATCTTCCATGATGACCATGTTTATAAAACAAACTATTAAAAATTTATGTGAAAGTGCTGTAGATCCAGCATATACACTGAAAAACTTATACGGACAATATCAAGAGCTGGGAATTGAATCAGCCTACTATATAACCATTTTTTATGGTGTTTACAATAAGAAAAATAAAACCTTTAAATATGCTAATGCAGGACATAATTGTTTGCCCGTTTTAATAAGTGAAGATAAAATTAAGGAGTTAGAAATTAGTGGAATACCAATTTGTAGATTGTTTGAAGAAGTGGATTATGAACAAGATATAATAGAGTTAAAAAAAGGGGATAAAATTTTACTATATACAGATGGCATATCAGAAGCTGTTCATCCTAAAAAAGGTTTTTTTACTAATGAGAGAGTATTAAAAATTTGCCAAGAGAATAAAAAGAAGAATGTGGGCATTTTAGTGTACAAGCTTCTTAGAAAAGTGAAAGAGTATACTAATAATCAGATAAAAGATGATATTGCTATGATAGCAATGGAAGTATTGTAATTAGGGGGATCTTATGGCTAAAAAATCATTTAGATTAAGTATAACCATTTTTATTTTAGCATCTATACTTACATCTGTATTTTATAAAGGAGCAGACTGGATATTAGAAAAGACAAAGAAGCCTTTTAATTTGGAATTAGTATATACATTTGAACATGAAAATACAACTAATGTGGTGAGACCCTTTAAAAACAACATAGTAATATATGAGGACAATTATATAAAAGTATATACAAAAGAGGGACAAATAATATGCAATATCCTAGCTGAATATAAAAAACCATTTATACTTACGTCTAATAATTTATTTTTTACAGGAGACAAGGAGACTGGATATATTAGCGCAAAGGATGAAAAGGGAAATATTGTTTGGGATTATGAAGTAAAGGAAAAAATAAAATATATAACCAATGATAGCACTGGAAATATAGCTTTAATTACGGAATCGGAAAACAAGTCTAACATATTAGTTCTAAATGAGCAGGGAAAGGTAAAAGGAAGATTTTCCATAAACAAAAGTTCCGTTGTAGATATGGCCTTGTCTGAAGGTGGAGAAAAAGTAGGCCTATCCATATTGGAAATCGGTAGTTCCATGAAATCTTCAACAGCCCTTTACTGGGCAAAAGGAGGCCTTATAGGGGGACAAACCTATAATGATGAAATAATACCAAACATATTCTTTACGGAAGATGATACATTAATTAGTATAGGAGATAAGAATGTGGCAGCCTTCCATAAAAGTGGTCCCCTATGGAAAAGACCTATAGATGGAACTTTAAAAAGAGTAGCATTTAATAAAAATGGCCAAATTGCATTGAATATAACTAGAGAAAAAAAGGCCATAATAGATACAAAAAGGCAAAACTTTATATTAGTTTTAGATAAGGATAATAATGAGCAAGTTATTAGTGGTGTAAATGGTAAAGTGATAGATATGGATTTTATAGATGAAAATCTTTTCTTTTGTACAGATAGAACATTATTTTTTGTCCAAAGGGATACTATTAATAAAAATAAGTTGACGGGAAATAAAACTATAGATCAAAATGAATTGAAAGAAAAGAAAATAAATAATGATATTAAGTTCATAAAAAAATTAGATAATACGTATATTTTACTAGGATTAAAAGACAAAACTAAAGTATATGGTATAAAGTATGAGCCAAACTAGGAGGCAAAAATGAGTTTAGTAGATTCGTGTGTATTGATAGTATGTGCACTTAGTACCCTAATGGGATATTTAAGTGGCCTTATAAAGTCATTTTTTAGTATAGCTAGCTATTTCATAGCAGGATATGTGGCAAAGCTATATTATAAAAGTGTAGCTGTATATATAGTAGAAAACACTTCTATAGGTGAGAGTATAAACAACTTGGTTTCTAATAGTATAGCCACCAGTGCAGTACCTGTTATGGGAAATGCTTTAACTAATAATGTGATATTTACTACTATGACTTTGTCTATAGTAAATATTATAAGCATAATTTTAGTATTTATTATAGTAAAAATTATTCTATCTATAGCATCTACTTTATTAAATGGTGTAGCTTCATTACCCATATTAAATGGATTAAATCGTCTAGGTGGAGGAGCCTTTGGTTTTGTAAGGGGCATACTAATAATTTTTATAGTTTTTGCTGTGATTGTACCATTTAATTTAAACAAAAATGGTAAAATAGAAGATGAAATAAATAAGTCGAAATTTGGAAAAATATTATATATTAATAATCCAATTATAAAAATTGTAGAGGGGGATTTTTATGAATCAGGAAATTGATGCAAGAGGATTACAATGTCCAAAACCAGTTATAGAAACTAAAAAGATATTAGATAAATTGCAAGATGGAAGTATAGTTACCATAGTGGATAATGAAGTTGCCATGAAAAATGTAAGTAAATTAGCCCAGAGTATGGCTTATGATGTGGATGTAAAGCAAATAGAAAGTGATTATCACATAAACATATATAAGGGCAGTATGGAACCTATGGTAAATATGAGTAAAAACACTAATGGTGAGACGGTAATTCTTATAGGTGATGAAACCTTAGGACAGGGAGCTGAGGAGTTAGGAAAAATTTTAATGAAAGGATACATATACACTATTACAGAGTATGATCCTTATCCTAAATCCATATTATTTATTAATAGTGGAGTAAAGCTTACTATAGAAGGTTCTGAAGTTATAGACTATTTAAGAGGACTAGAAAAAGAAGGTGTGGAGATACTTTCTTGTGGAACTTGTCTAGATTATTATAAAATTAAGGATAAGTTAGCTGTAGGTGGAGTAACTAATATGTATACTATAGTAGATACATTACACAGTGCAAAGAATAAGGTTACATTATAGTAATATTTAATTGAAAAAGGAGATGCAAATGTTAGATAAAGAATTTTATGTATTAGCTTTTGATTCAACTCATTATGCCATAAATACAGAAAAGAAATTAAAGGAACATTTAAAAATAGAAACCATACCTACTCCAAGGGAAATTAGTACAAGCTGTGGTCTCTCTATTAAGTTTGGGGTGGAACTTTTAGATAAGGTTATGGAGTTAGTGAAAGAAGACTTAAATAATATGAAGTTATATAGAATTGTAAGAGAAGGCATTAAAAAGAATGTCTATCCTATGAGTATATAAGGAGAGTTATTATGAGTGCGACTTTATCTGTAAGTAAAATATACAATGACCTTACCCTATATACATCACATTTAATTAAAATAGGAACATTACTTATAATGACTATAGTGGCGGTGAAAATAAGTACTGCCCTAATAAATAAATTTTTTGAAAATAAATCTAAATTAAAGATTGTAGGGGAAGAAAAACGATTAGACACTATAAAGGGTATAATAGTGAGTGTGGTAAAATACACCATATACTTTGTGGGATTAACACCAATACTTGAAATCTTTGAAATTAACATAGGGTCCCTAATAGCAGCAGCTGGAGTAGGTGGACTAGCTATTGGTTTTGGAGCTCAAAGCTTAATTAAAGATGTAATAACAGGTTTTTTTATTTTATTAGAAAATCAATTTCAGGTAGGAGATTATGTGGCTGTAGATGACTTATCTGGAATAGTAGAAGAAATGACTTTGAGAGTAACTATCTTGAGGGATTTTAATGGAGATATGCATATAATTCCCAATGGTACTATTAACAGACTTACAAATAAATGTAGGGGTTCTATGAGGGCTTGGATTGAAGTAGGAGTAGCCTACGAAGAGAATATAGATCATGTAATAGATAGACTCAATTACCTATTTGATAAAATAGAAAATGAAAATATAATAGGAAAAGCCCAAACTCTAGGAGTAACTAATTTTGGATCAAGTGAAGTAACTATAGCAATAATAGCTAGATGTACTCCCATGAACCAATGGGATGTGGAAAGATTCTTAAGAAAAGAAATAAAGAATATGTTTGATAAAGAGGGAATAGAAATTCCTTATGAAAAGAGAGTTATAATACAAGAAAAATAAGTAAAGAAAGGATGATACTTATGGCCATGCAATTATATGTTGGTGATATAATTCAAGTTAAAAAGCAGCATCCTTGTGGAAGCAGTGAATTTGAAATTATGAGAACTGGGATGGATTTTAGAATCAAATGCTTAGGCTGTGGAAAACAAATATGGATTGATAGACCAAAACTTGAAAAGAGGATCAAAACAATTGTTAAGAGAGAAGAAGTACAAGAGTAATTTGAGAGAAATAGGAATAGTATAAAAAAGAAAATTAAAAAAATCTAAAAATTATTCATAAATACCTTGCATAATAAAGGTACCAATGTTATAATTCTAAGATGTGAGAAATTTTCTCTCTGCTCTTTTAAAAAGAGCCGAACAAGACCATAGGGAGGTGTAAATAATGAGAAAGTACGAAACTATGTTTATTTTAAAGACTGGACTTGAGCAAGAAGTAAAAGAAAAGTTAATGAACAAGTTCAAGGGAATCATCGAAGCTGATGGTGAAATTGAAAAGATTGACGAGTGGGGTAACAGAAAGTTAGCTTATGAAATCGATAAGAACGTAGAAGGATACTATGTAGTTATAAACTTCAAAGCAGCTACAGATGTTCCTAAAGAATTAGACAGAAACTTCAAGATTGCTGATCAAGTTATGAGAAGCATCATCGTAAACGTAGACGAAAAGTAATAAAAAAGGTGGTATTTAAATGAATAGTGTAGTTTTAGTTGGGAATCTCGCAAGAGATCCAGAACTTAGATTTACTGCAGGATCAGGAAAAGCCGTAGCCACCTTTAGTTTAGCAGTAAATAGACCTTTTGCTAAGGAAGGTCAACAAAATGCTGATTTTCTTAGAATTGTAGTTTTCGGTAAATCTGCTGAAAACTGTGCTAATTACCTTTCTAAAGGTTCAAAAGTAGCAATTCAAGGAAGAATACAAACAGGTAGTTATGAAACTTCAACGGGAGAAAAAAGATACACTACAGATATTGTAGCTGATAGGGTAGAATTTTTAAGCCGTGTTAATAAAGAAAATCAAGGTGGATTTGGACAAGATGACTTCGGTGGAGGATTTAACAATAATAATAATCCAGAAGGATTCCAAGCACTTGATGATGACGATGACGATATTCCATTCTAAGATAAGGGAGGGAAATTGAAAATGATGAAAAGAAGACGTGGACGTAAGAAAAAAGTATGTTCTTTCTGTGTAGAGAAAGCAACTACTATAGATTACAAAGACACTAAAAAATTAGGTAAATACGTTACTGAAAGAGGTAAGATTTTACCTAGAAGAATTTCAGGAACTTGCGCTACTCACCAAAGAGCGTTAACTACTGCAATTAAAAAATCAAGAACTATGGCATTATTACCATACTCTGCAGAGTAATAATAAATGTTATATAAAGGGTGTTATGAGATTTTGTCTCATGACATCCTTTTTTACTTACTAGAACATCATAAATTTTTTAAAACTATGGATAAGTAAAAAATAAAGGGGGGGTGGGGGAAAAATTCCCCTGCCTCTTTAAAGGAGGGTGTTCAGATTGCGTTAGCAATCGTCGAAGGGAACCATAGGGTTCCATAACGAATCATACGAAGTATGACTTTTTAAATTATAAGACACAATCATGTAGAGATGAATTCATTCTCCGTTTTTTTCCTATAAACTTGGTAAAGGGCTAGTAATTGTAGTATTATATAATAAGATAGTTAATGAGGACTATATATAATTAGAGTTAATTTGTTTAAAAAAATTATTTTGTTATAATGTATATAAAGGGGGATTGGCCCGTGTTCAAAGATGGGAATAAGATGGACATAACTAGAAACATAAGGCTTATAGAATGGCTAAAAAGTGAATTGTTAACAACTATAGCCTCATTGTTTGAAATTCTTCTTAAAGTAGAAAAAGCGTCCCAAGAAACATTAGTAGATATTTTGGCTAATATAATATTAGTTACTTATGTGTTAGGGAAGAGACTTGGTATAAATTTTTCTAGAGTTGATATGAAACTAGAGGATAAATTACGTTTAGGAATTTTAGAAAAGCATAAAATAGAAGAATGGAATGGAGATTTGTCTGCGCTCAAGCAACATTTAAGCAGAAAAGGAAGTTAGGAGTGATATTAGTTGAATATAGAAAACAAAACTAGAGGTATGATAGAAGCAGCAATGATAGTGACATTAACCTCAGTTTTTGCAGTAATGGGTACATATATACCATTGCTAACATTTATACTGTTGTTGATACCTGTACCATTTATTATTCTTGCTAAGAGAAGGGGTCTTAGCTTTACCCTATTAGGTCTAGTTGTAGCATCCTTAATTATTAGCATGGTAACAGGGCCTGTATCTGCTTTTTTTACAATGTTAACTCCAGGAGTAATGGCAATTGTAATTGGTTATATGTTAAGTAAAAACTATTCTCCAGGTAAAATTTTAATAGGTGGAAGTATAGGTGCAATAGTATCTACTACAATACTTATTCAAATAACCACTAGTATAATGGGAGTTACTATAACAGATATGATGACAGACATGATGAAACAATCTGTTGATATGCAACTTAGTATATATAAAAACTTAAAGTATGATGAAACTCAAATTCAACAAATAAGTAGCCAGTGGGAACAGATATCTAAGATGGGTATGATGATGATACCTAGTATGATTATTATAATGTCTACTTTATTTTCATATATAAATTACTTAGTGGCAAGCAAAATATTAAAGAGAGTAAGCAAAGAGGAAGTTTCAGAATTACCTCCTCTTAGATACGTAACACTACCTAAAAACATTGTTATGGGAAGTTTCTTGATTTTAGCCTTAACTTATATCAGTGGATATTTTAATGTGGTAAATTATAATACATTAGTTCTAAATGTGCTTATAATATTTCAAGTAGTTTTTTCTATACAAGGACTAGCCATAGTAAGTTTTTTTATGCATAAATTTAAATTAAGAAAACCTGTGAGAATTATCATATATATATTTGTAGTATTTAGTGGCTCCTTTACAGTTATATTATCCACCCTAGGTTTTGTAGATGCAATTATGAATATAAGAAGGCTTGAAAGAAGTTAGGAGTGTCTAGTATTATGAGAAAAAACCTATTAATGAAGATTTTGACTCCAGATACAAAACTTCACTTATGGATCATATCTTTCCTTGTAATAATAATAGCCTATTATAATCGTATAATAGGCATATTTGGCTTATTATTAGTGGCTTATTTAATATACCATAATATAAAAATTCAATATGACAGAAAACAATTATGGACAAAATATGTGGAAGATTTATCTTCTGATATGGATTCTGTAACTAGGCATGCCATACTAAATTCCCCTACACCACTTACTGTAGTTGAATTCGATGGCGAAATAATATGGTATAATAAGAACTTTTCAAATATGTTTAAATGTGATGATTTATTAGAAAAGAATATTGAAAATATAATACCAGACTTTAAATTAGACCATGTATTGAGAGAAAAAGAAAAATATAACAAGGTAATAATTGAAGATAGATGCTATAATCTATTATATAATATTGTAAAAACTGATAAAGAGCATGATAGAAGATATATCATAATGCTTTATTGGGTAGATGTTACAGATTATAATAATCTAATGGAAGTTTATTATAATGAAAAACCTAGTGTATTAATCATAGAAGTAGATAACTATGATGATGTGCTTAACAACGTAAATGAAGAAAATAAACCCCTTATGATAGCAGAAATAGATAGAAGAATAAACCTTTGGTGTTCTAAGATGAATGGGATTGTTCAGAAATACCAAAAGGATAAATATATAGTATTTATGGAAAGACAAAATGTGGATACATTAGAGGCTAGAAAGTTTACCATACTAGATGAAATAAGAGAAATAGAGGCAGGAAATACAATTCCTGTAACTTTAAGTATAGGTGTTGGTCTTAGAGGCAAGACTTTTACTGAAACTAGAGAATATGCTAGGGCTGCCCTTGATTTAGCATTAGGTCGTGGTGGTGATCAAGCCGTTGTAAAGAGAGAGGACTTAATTGAATTTTATGGCGGAAAAACTAAGGCTGTAGAAAAGAGAAATAAAGTAAAGGCTCGTGTTATAGCCCATGCTTTAAGGCAGCTTATAGATGAAGCAAAGGAAGTAGTAATTATGGGACATAAGTTCCCAGATATGGATAGCTTAGGAGCTGCTGTAGGTGTATATAGGGCTGCTAAAAACAGAGGAAAAGATGCTTATATAGTATTTAATAAAAGTAATGCAGGGATTAAAATACTTCATGATGAGTTAGTAGAAAGTAATAATTATAATTTTATTACAAATGATCAATTGTTAGATATGGTATCTAAAGACACATTAATTGTAGTAGTAGACACACATAGACCAAGTTTTACTCAGTGTCCAGAGGTTCTACTTAAATCAAATAAAATAGTTTTAATAGACCATCACAGAAGAGGGGCAGAGTTCATAGACAATACAGTTTTAAAATATTTAGAACCCTATGCTTCATCCACTTGTGAATTGGTGACTGAAATCCTTCAATATATGAATGACAAAATAAATATAGGTAAATTAGATGCAGAAAGTTTGCTTGCAGGAATAACAGTTGATACGAAGAACTTTACATTTAAAACGGGAGTACGTACCTTTGAAGCAGCTTCTTATCTAAGGCGTGCCGGGGCAGATACTACAAATGTAAAACAATTCTTCCAAGACGATTTAAACACTTTTGTGGCAAGGGCTGAGGTAGTGAAAAATGCAAGGGATATAGGAAGGCAAATTGCATTATCCATTTGCCCAAGGGATATACAAGACCCAGCATTAGTAGCCGCCCAAGCTGCTGATGAACTATTAAATATAAAGGGCATAATAGCATCCTTTGTATTAGGTTATAGAGGGGATGATGAAATCATAATAAGTGGAAGGTCCCTTGGAGATATAAATGTGCAAGTAATACTAGAAAAATTAGGAGGCGGAGGCCACCTTACAGTTGCAGGGGCACAGCTTTCACAGGTGAATCTAGAACAAGCGATAGAAAAGCTTGAAGAGTCTATCGACCAATATTTTGAGGAAGGTGAAGATGAATGAAAGTAATTTTATTAAAAGATATAAAGGGAACAGGTAAAAAGGGCCAAGTAATAAATGCTAGTGATGGCCATGCAAGAAATTATTTAATTCCAAGAGGATTGGCTAAAGAAGCTACTAGTGGAAATATGAAGATATTAGAAAGACAAAATGCTGCAGAAGATAGAAAGAAAGAAGAAGAATTTCAAGCAGCTAAGGAATTGTCAGCTAAAATAGAAGAATTAAAAATTGTTTTAAAATCTAAAGCAGGAAATGGTGGAAAATTATTTGGTTCTATAACTGCTAAAGATATTGCTACAGAATTAAATAAGAATCATGGAATTAAAGTTGATAAAAGAAAAATTAAGTTAGATGATGCTATCAGAACATTGGGAGTGACTATTGTGGAAGTAAAGTTACATCCTAAGGTAGTAGCAAAACTTAGTGTACAGGTTTTAGAAGCTTAAGGATTTTGTTTAGAATTAAGAGCTTAGTGTTTAGAGTTAAAAGAGCTAAGCTTGAAACCTTTAGCTCTAAACCATAGGAATTTATAGAATAAATAAAACTGGAAGTTGTTTATATGTATGGAAGATGGGGATGGTCTAAGGAATATGATTTCTAAAACCGTCCCCATTATAGAAAGGGGAACTAAATGGAAAGCTTAGGAAGAATACCACCACATAATATGGATGCAGAACAATCTGTATTAGGTTCTATGATACTAGATAAAGAAGCTATAATCACAGTGGCAGAAATTTTAAGGTGGGACGATTTTTATAGGGAGTCTCATGGCCAAATTTATGCAGCCATAATAGATCTTTATAAAAAGGATGAACCAGTAGATCTAGTTACCCTATCAGAGGCTCTTATACAAAGAAATATGTTAGAGCCAATTGGTGGAATAACTTATTTGACTAGCCTTTCTGATGCGGTGCCTACTACTACTAACGTAAAATACTATGCACAAATAGTAGAAGAAAAATCTATTTTAAGAAGACTTATAAAAGCTTCTTCTGAAATCCTTGATAAGGGATATAGTGCAGATGAAGATGTTATGAAAATTTTAGATGTGGCTGAAAAAAGTATATTTGACATATCTCAAAAGAGAAATCAAGATGGATTTAGTGCCATAAAAGATATATTATTAGGTACTTTCAACCAGATAGAAGAATTGTATGAAAATAAAGGTGGAATTACAGGGCTTACTTCTGGATTCACGGATATAGATAGAAAGACTTCTGGTCTTCAAAAATCCGATTTAATACTAATTGCAGCAAGACCTAGTATGGGAAAAACGGCATTCTCCCTGAATGTGGCACAAAATGCTGCCATAAAAGGTGGAGCATCTGTTGCTGTATTCAGTCTGGAGATGGCAAAGGATCAGTTGGTCCAACGTATGCTTAGTGCCGAATCATTAATAGAGATACAAAAGATAAGAACTGGTGATTTAACAGAAGAAGAATGGCCAAGATTAGCTCGTGCCATGGGACCACTATCAGAGGCACAGGTTTTTATAGATGATACTCCAGGTATAAGTGTAATGGAAATGAGAGCAAAATGTAGAAGACTTAAAATGGAGAAGGGACTAGACCTAGTATTAATAGATTACCTGCAACTTATGACTGGTGAAGGGGAAAGTAGACAGCAGGAAATTTCTAATATATCTAGAGCATTAAAGGGGTTAGCAAGGGAAATGGATTGTCCTGTTATAGCCTTATCCCAGCTATCTCGTGCACCTGAATTAAGAGCAGACCATAGACCAATACTTTCGGATCTGAGAGAATCTGGAGCCATAGAACAGGATGCGGATATAGTAATGTTCTTATATAGGGATGAATATTATCATGCAGATTCGGAGAAAAAAAATATAGGTGAAGTTATTATAGCAAAACAACGTAATGGTTCTACAGGAACTGTAGAGCTAGCTTGGTTGGGTCAGTTCACAAAGTTTGCTGATTTAGACAGATATCATGAATAATTGGGGGATGGATAACAATGATTTTTTCTAATTTAAATGAGTTGGAAGTTTTAAAAATAGCAAAAGGCATTGAAGAAACAGGATATAATTTTTATAAAAGTGCAGCTGAAAAGTTTAAAGACTTAGATGTTAGAGAAATGTTTGAACATCTAGCAGATGAAGAAATGGAACATATGGTAACTTTCCAAAGAATATATGAGAGAGTTAAAGAAAAGTCTTTAAATGTGGATGTTAATTCTTTTGACAAAGAAACAACGGCTTACCTAACGGCCATTAGTGAAACTTCAGTATTTAACGTGAATAATGTGACAGGAGGAGCTATTTCATTAGTAACAACTCCTGCAGATGTGATTAAGATGGGAATACAAGCAGAAAAGGATTCCATATTATTTTATGAAACTGTTTTAAAACACACTAAAGAAGAGTTAACTCAAAAGACTTTAAGAAGACTTATAAAAGAAGAGATTAAGCATCTTCATGAATTTAAAAATTTATTAGAAGAAGTAAAGTAGTAAAAAGCCCATATTTATGGGCTTTTTTTTATGAGCTTTTAAAGTAAATAAATATCTAATCGTTTCACGTGAAACATTAAATATAAATAAACTATGTCCAAGCTAAACTAATGTGAACCTACTTCGTCTCAATAAGTTCAAAATTTTTTCAAAGGAAGTCACTATCAGACTAGAGAGTACAAATCGTATAGCCAGTATAGAAGGTTCAAAATTGTTTACAGCATAGGATGTTCTGATGTTCCACCTTTTCAAAAATTATTGAACTTATTTCAACTTGTAGGTAGCTAAAATTTATTGATTTTGAAAGAAGTATATCTATAGAGAAAGTACTTTTGATTTATGGAACAGAAATAGGTCCACATAAATGTAGTATTAATATGGTTTACATTATAAATTAAAAAGGATTTTGCAGAGAAGAATAAGAATATAAAAGATAAAAGGGTGTATTTTTTTATTTCAAATGGCATACAATCAGAATAGGAGTGGTATCAAGGGGGGACAATATGGACAAAATAGTTTATATAAGAAGTATGACGAGGGAAGATGTAAGTGTGATGGTTAAGTGGACAAAACATGAAAACCCTCTTTTTTTTCATTATAATTTTCCTCATATGAGTGAGCGCGATTGTGATAGATGGTTTTATGAAAGAACAAAGAAAATGGGAAGAAGAAATTTTGTTGTAGAAAATGAAGAGAGAGAAATAGTAGGATACATGTCCATAAGAAACATTAAACTATTCAGTAGAAGCAGTGAACTAGGCATAGTTCTAGACCCTGCTCAAATGAATAAAAAATATGGAAGAAGTGCCATATTAAAGTTTATGGAATATTATTTTTATAATATGAATATGAAAAAATTAAAACTTAGAGTAGCTGAATATAACAAAAGAGGTTTAAAGTGTTATGAGAGTTGTGGATTCAAAATACTTGGTGAAAAGTATGAATTATTTGAAGATCAAAATTCTGAATTATTTACTCATGAGAAGTATGGAGAATATAAAAAATATTTTAAGTATAAAAGAGGCAGTAAGTTGGTAAAATACATTCATATGGAAATAACGAAGGAAAAATATGAAGAAATAAAATCATCCCAAGAAAATATGGCATTATAATAATATTAAAGTGTTTGATTTATAAAAAAAATGGTATAATTAAATGTAAAATAGATATACATAAAGGAGGAAGTACTATGGCAAAGGTAACTAAAGATATGATGGTTGCACAAGTTCTACAAATGGATAGAGAAACTGCGCCAATTTTCATGAAGTTTGGTCTTCACTGCTTAGGATGACCGGGTGCTACAATGGAAAGCATCGGTGATGCTGCTAACGTTCACGGAATAAGTGCAGATGAATTAGTAGAGCAATTAAATAAGCACTTTGAAGCTAAAGGTGAATAATAAGAGGGATGCTTAAGCATCTCTTTTTTACTTACTAGAGAATTATAATTCTCTAGTAAGTAAAAAAGTAAGGGGGTGTGGGGAAAGAATTCCCTTGCCTCTTTAAAGGAGGATGCTCAGATTACGCTAGTAATCGTCGAAAGGAACCATAGGGTTGCTTAAGGTCGCATAGGTAGTATGCCTTTTTTATTACGAATAAAAATATGGAAATGTACAAAATATATTTGACTATATACATACAATTTGATAATATGTTATGTGTATGTTCGCATTAAAAAAACTACAAAGGTAGGTGGAGTACATGTCAACAGTAGTAATTGTTGGTGCTCAATGGGGAGACGAAGGAAAAGGAAAAATTATAGATTATTTAGCAGGAGAATCTGATGTAGTAGTGAGAGCTCAAGGTGGAAACAATGCAGGTCACACTGTAGTTGTTGGAGACCAAAAATATGCTCTTCGTTTAATACCATCAGGAATTTTATATAAAGATTGTATAAACATAATAGGTAATGGAGTTGTATTTGATCCAGAAGGTTTCTTAAAGGAAGTAGAAACTCTAGAAGGACAAGGTGTGAGTGCAGATAACATTAAGATTAGTGATAGAGCTCACGTAATATTCCCTTATCACAAGAAGCTAGATGAATTAGCTGAAAACAAAAGAGGTAAAAGCAAGATTGGAACTACTAAAAATGGAATCGGACCATGTTACATGGACAAGGTTGAGAGAAGTGGTTTAAGAATTTGCGATATGATGGATACGGACACTTTTGAGGCAAAATTAAGAGGTCAAATTGAAAAGAAAAATGAGATAATAGAGAAAATCTATGATGGAGAAAAGCTAGATGCTAATAAAATCGTAGAAGACTATTTAGCATATGCAGAAAAGATAAGAAAGTACGTAGATGATACTACTGTAACTGTATACGATGCAGTTAAGGCAGATAAAAAAGTATTATTTGAAGGTGCTCAAGGTACATTATTAGATATAGATTTAGGAACGTACCCGTACGTAACTAGTTCTCATCCTACTTCAGGAGGATTCCCAATAGGAGCTGGAATTGGACCTAATATGATTGAAGAAGTATTAGGAATTGTAAAGGCTTATACTACAAGAGTAGGAAAGGGACCTTGTGTAACAGAAGAGGACAATGAAACGGGAGAAAAGATTAGAGTAGCAGGAAATGAATTTGGAACTGTTACAGGTAGACCTAGAAGATGTGGTTGGTTCGATGCTGTTATGGTTAAGTATGCAGCTAGAGTTAACGGTCTTACTGCCATGTCTATCATGTTATTAGACGTTTTAACTGGATTTGATAAGGTTAAAATATGTACAGGATATAAGATTGGGGATAAGATTATTAACCATTTCCCAGCAAGCTTAGATGTACTTGCAAAGTGTGAACCTGTATATGAAGAGTTAGATGGTTGGCATGAAGACATTACTAATTGTGAGTCATTTGATGAACTTCCTGAGAATGCTAAAAACTATTTAAATAGAATAGAAGAAATACTAGAAGTTCCAGTTAAGATTGTTTCTGTTGGTCCAAAGAGAAAGCAAACTATTATAAGAGAAAAAATATTTAGATAAAAACAATGGGTACTACCAAAGTAAAATTTGGTAGTGCCTTTTTTTACTTACATAGAATGATTTTAAGAGAATATACTCATATGTTAGCTAGAGGCAAAAGAAAAATTATAAAAAACATAAGATTGTTAAAAAAACTACTAAGTAGTCAAATAAAATGAGAAAAAATGAAAAATATACCTATAAAATAGAGAAAATTACCTGAAATGGCATTAGAAAAAATACAGATCATATAACACTTTAACATGATAAAGTGAAGTAATCGTGATTAGTTCATGGAAATTAATTCCTGTTACACTTGCTATATTTGTAACAACATCCAAAAAATTGAAATGTGTTAAGTTATTATCAATTGTTGTAATATTCAGAAAAATACCGTAATATAAATACAAATATATGAATAGTCTAGTTGTAGGACAATTGTTTTAGTCTTTAAAAAATATTAATTTTAAAGTTAATGATACATTAAAATTCAGAAGGGAGAGAGGATAGTGAAAACAAAGGAACAAGAAAAATTAACATGGGCAATAATAGGTGGTGGAAATGGCGGTCAATCAATGGCAGGACATATGGGTATAATGGGTTTTCCTGTTAGGTTATATGATATTTTTCCAGATACCATTGAAGCTATCAAATCACAAGGAGGAATTAAAGTAGAGGGTGAAGTTGAAGGTTTTGGAAAACTTGAATTCGCTACTACTAAAATCAATGAAGTCCTTGATGGTGCAGATATTATAATAGTCGTTGCACCAGCACTAGCCCATAGGGCCATAGCTAAAGACTGTGCACCTCATTTAAAAGATGGCCAAGTGGTTGTTTTACATCCAGGTTCAACTTTTGGGGCGTTGGAATTTAAGCAAGTATTAGAGGAAGAAAATTGTACGTCTAATGTAGTTATAGCCGAGACGGAATCATTGATTTATGCTTGCCGCTCTGTAAAACCAGGCCATGTAAATATATTAGGCATAAAAGGATCATTAAAGACAGCGGCTATTCCTGCAAATAAAACAGAAATGGTTGTGGAGTTGTTAAACACTGCATATCCACAAATGTATCCAGGATCTAATGTTATGGAAATAAGCTTAGGTAACCTTAATGCCATGATGCATCCTGCACCTACTTTATTAAATACTTCTCTCATTGAATCTGTACATGACTGGTTATATTATTGGGATGGGATTACACCATCTATTGGTAAATATGTAGAAGAAATGGATAAGGAAAGGCTGTCCATAGTAAAGGCTTTAGGTTTGAATTCAGTAGATGTACTTGAAAATTATAAAATTTATTACAACGCAGAAGCACCAACCTTAAGTGAAGCTGTTAAGAAAAATGAAGCATATGGAGGTGTAAAAGGACAAAAAAGTTTAAATACTCGATATGTTTTAGAAGATATACCAATGGGATTAGTACCAATAGTATCCTTAGGTAAGATGCTAGGGCTAGATGTAAGTAGAATGGAAACTATAGTAAAATTAGGTGAGCAACTTCTTGATAAGGATTTTACAAAAACAGGAAGAACCGTTGAAAGCCTTGGTCTTTCAGACATGACAGTAGAAGAGATGATGAGTTATGTAGAGACAGGAATAAGAGGAAAGATAGCATTAGCATAAGTTTAAAAATTCATTAATTTAATTATTTAAGAATTACCTTCATTTAATCCATTAGAATTTAAGCAGGGGTGTTGCAGCACCCTTGCTAGATTATAAGAATTTTACTAGACATATGGGAACTATCTTAATCTCTTATTCCATCTAGTTTAGTATACTACAAATCACAACAAAATTCAGGGCTCTTTAAGTAAAAATTAAGGACAACTAAAAAAATCTTAATTATAGGGAGAATGCATTCTGCCTACCCCAAGGAAGCTACTAACTTATTTGGGGCATACATTAAGATTCATATATATATCAAGAAATATGTTTAAATATTAGAAAAAGGAGGAAAATTAATGGGACCTAATTCTGCAATAAGAAGTATATGGAAAAATTTGACTAGATTGCAGGCAAAATTAACTTTTATCATAATGATTATATTACCATTCATGGTTTTTATTCAGGTATTACTGAGATATGTTTTTCGTGTTCCGCTTATGGGGATTGAAGAACTTATGATTTATCCTATTATATGGCTCTATATGCTAGGAGGAGCCAATGCATCCTTAGAACGGAACCATATTTCCTGTGGTATTCTCACCCTTTATATAAAACGAGAAAGAACCATGCAAATTTTTAATATTACAAAGGCCCTCGTATCATTAGGGGTAAGTTTATGGCTTACATATTGGTCTTACTGGTATTTTTTATATTCACTAAAAGTTTGGAAATATACTGATCTTGTTAAAGTACCATTATTTTTTGGAGAGAGTGCTTTATTCATAGGACTTACTTTAATGACAATTTATACAGCTGTTGAACTAGTTGATTATATTCAAATATTTGCACGTAGTTTGAGAAAAGAAAAGGAGGAGTTGAGCTAATGTTAACTATTGTACTTTTAGATGTTATATTGCTGGTATTGCTCCTTATGTTGAGTGTACCATTGCCCTATTGTTTTGGTGGAGCCCTTATGTTTATGTCCATATTCGGAGGAGTTTCCATGAAAAGTATGATGTTATGGGCATTTAATCAGATGATAAGTCCAATTCTTCTTGCTAGTCCACTTTTTGTACTTGCAGGAACCCTTATGGGTGGAAGTGGTATAGCTAAACGTCTCCTTAACCTTGCAGATAGTTTTGTAGGCCGAATTAAAGGTGGAATTGGTGTTGTAGCAGTAGCAACATGTGCTTTTATTGGAGCTATCTCAGGTAGTGGATTTACTGGTGTGGCAGCAACAGGCCCAATCTTGATTCCTAGAATGGTGGATAAGGGCTATCCTAGAGGATATGCAACTGCATTGGTAACAGTTTCATCAATTTTAGGATTATTGATTCCTCCAAGTGTAATCATGATTCTATACGGATGGGTTACAGAAACATCAATATTGGCTTGTTTCCTTTCAACAGTAGGTCCAGGATTAGCAATCGTAGTTACATTTTCTATTATTAATCTTATCTGGGCAAAAAAAATGCCCAATATTGTTTTAGAACCACCACTTGAGTCTTCAGAAAAGCGAAAAATACTATTAAAGAGAATGCGAGTAGCTTTACCGGCTATTGCAATGCCTGTGATTATTTTGGGTGGTATCTATGGTGGTATTTTTACTCCCGCTGAAGCAGCAGGGGTTGCTTGTGTATTATCTATTCCTGTAGGATTTTTCATTTATAGAGAATTAAAGTTTGATAATTTCTACAAGCTTGTTGGTGAATCAGCTACTTCAGTTGGTGCCATAATGACCATGATTATTTTCACTTTGATGCTTAGTCAGACCTATGTAATGTTAAGAGTACCTCAAGCCATAATTGAGATATTTTTCAACTTGACAGATAGTAAGATAATCATGCTCATCATTATAAACATATTTTTATTCTTTGTTGGTATGATTGTAAACGATGCTACGGGAATGATTTTAGTTGCACCGCTATTGCTTCCTTTAGTTACTAAACTGGGTATTAGTCCAATACATTTTGCAGCTATAATGGGTGTTAATCTTGCAATGGGCGGTGTTACTCCACCTTATGCAAGTATTCTATATTTGGGTATGCGTATAGGTAAGTGTGAATTTAAAGAAATTGTAACACCAACAATGGTTTTCCTATTATTAGGATATCTTCCAGTAGTTATATTAACAACATTTATACCAGAACTTTCTTTATACCTTCCAAGGTTAATGGGATTATTATAAAAGTACAATTAATTACATAAATTACTGAATTCTATTTCCAGTAGGTGGTATGAAAAATTTTTAAAAAGGAGGTATAGGTAAATATATACAGGGTGTGGTTTATGAAGAATTTAATTTAAGGAGGATGAAAATGAAGATATTTAAGAAAATGAGTTTAATTATTGTTTCTATGGTGTTATTAATAACGAGCATAACAGGATGTACATCAAGTACATCGGCCGGTGGAGAAAATAAGGAATCAAAAGCAAGAAAATGGAAAATTGGTCACGTTAGACCTAAGGGAACAGTTGTAGATAATGATGTTACAGAGTTTGTAAATAATGTTAAAGAAGCTAGTGATGGATTAATCGAAATTGAAATTTATCCATCCAGTCAACTTGGAGACTACAACGTTGTTCAAGAGCGTGTTGGTATGGCTGATATTGAGATGCAATTGGCACCTGCTGGTACAAATGTAGATAAGTCTTTAGGTATTAGTAGTGCTCCTTATTTGGCAACTAATTGGGATGAAGCTAGAGAACTATTTAAAAGAGACGGTGTGTTGATTAATGCTATAGAAGAAAAATTCGAAAAGCAGGGAATTAAGGTTATAGCATCATATCCAGTATATTTTGGTGGGATTGCTTTAGCTAAGGAACCTAAAGATCCAGCAAATCTTCAGGTATCCCAAAACATGAAAATAAGAGTGCCAGGAATAAAGTCATATGAAGCTACTGCTGAAGCATTAGGATATATGGCAACACCAATCCCTTACGCTGAAGCTTTCACAGCAATGCAGACAGGTATAGTTGATGGGGCTATTGGCTCAGGAGCTGAAGGGTATTACTCAAGTTTTAGAGATGTTACAAAATGTTATCTTCCTTTAAATGACCACTTTGAAATGTGGTACTTATACATGAGTTTAGATGTATGGAATGACCTTTCTGATGATGAGAAGAAAATGCTTGAAGAGATAGGACTAAAATTAGAAGAAAAGCGTTATGAAACTGCCGAGGCAGATCAAAAGGAATTTGAGAATAAATTAAAAGAAGAAGGAATAAAGGTAATAGAATTTACAGATGAAGAACTTGCAAATTTTGCAAAGAAAGTTAGAGAAACAGTTTGGCCAGAGATTAAGGATGAATTTGGCGCTGAGTTGTTTGACAGCGTAACTGAAAATATTAAATAAAAAACAACAGGTACTACCAAAGTAAAATTTGGTAGTACTTTTATTTTTATCATACGTTTTGCAAGTCTTTAATCTTCCTATATAAGGTTCTTAGGCCAATACCCAGTTCATCGGCTGCGGCAGTTTTCCCTTTTACATCCCATCCATGTTTATTTAAAGTATTTCTTATTGTTTCCAATTCTAATTTTTTTACTTTACTCTTCATTTCATCCCTTTTATACTTTTCATGTTCCATAAATTTATCAGGTAAATCATTAACATTAATTATTGAAGAATCACACATATTAACGGCGTATTCTATGGTATTTTCCAATTCTCTAACGTTTCCAGGCCAGTGGTAGGATTTGAAAACAGACAAAACTTCATCTGAGATGGAATCTATATGCCTATTTAACTTTAAAGAATATTTATCTATAAACTTCATGGACAACAAAGTAATATCTTCTAATCTAACTTTTAAAGAAGGTATATTTATAGGAATAATATTTAATCTATAATATAAATCTGCTCTGAATTTCTTTTCTTCTATTAACTTTTCTATATGTTGGTTAGTAGCTGCAATGACTCTCACATCTATTTGAGTAGAGGTAATACCTCCAACCCGTTCTATTTCGTAATCTTGTAGGACCCTTAATAACTTAGCTTGCATATGAAGGGGCATTTCTCCTACCTCATCTAAAAATAAAGTTCCCCCCTGTGCCAATTCAAATTTGCCAACTTTACCTCCCTTTTTAGCTCCCGTAAAGGCCCCTTCTTCATAGCCAAAAAGTTCACTTTCAAATAATGTATCAGGAATACTGGCACAGTTTATTGCCACAAAGGGAAAATCAGCACGATTACTCATTTTATGTATAGTTTTTGCTAGGAGACCTTTTCCTGTACCTGTCTCTCCTGTTATTAAGGTAGTTGAGGAACTATTAGCAATTTTTCTTATTTTTCCTTTTAATTTATGTATCTCATTACTTTCACCAACTATATTATCAATAAATAAAGTATCATTATTTTTATCATGGATATTTAAGTCTTTATACTTATTAGTTAACTTTATTATACTTCCTAAAGGTTGGTAATTATCATTTACAGGGGTAGAAGACATTTGCCATAATGTATTGTCAAAGAACATGGACTCATTTAGTAAAGGTAATTGATTTAGTATTTTGTTTACTACTTTTTCAGGAAATAAATTATGAATAGATTGTTTATAGTGGTCACAAACCTTAAATAATTTCAGGGCAGATGAGTTGTAGTACTGTATAGAGCCGACCGTATCACTTATTAATAGGGGTTCATCAGATAAATCAAGACCAGATTTAAATAGTTTATCTAACTTTAAAGATCCTTTGTAATGATAATTTTGAGCTAAAAACTTGGATATTAACAAGGAGATGGCATTTAGTAGGTCTATGTATTTACTTAGATTTTTAATGATTTTGTTATGGCCATCTTTAGTAAAGGCAGTTAAAGAAATAACTCCTATGGGAATGTCATCAATTTTAATACAGTTTAACAATTCGATGGTAGAAGGGCAATTTTCTTTAAATCTACATCCAATACAAGGTTTCATGGAACCGGGATTGTTAACCAATATCTTTCCCTTTGACATGACTTCCTCAATAAAAGGGGCATGGACCGTTTGGCCCTTATGTTCTAGATATGATTCAGTACAAGTGACCAATTTACTTTCCTTATCAAAGATGGCCCCATCCACATTTACTATGTGACATAGGTTCTTTAAAATTTTGTTTAAGTCATCACTAAAAACTTCTACGGCAAGCATATTATTCACATCCTAGTCAATAATTTTTCTATTGTACACAGTATAAGACATTTTGAACATATTGGCAAATAATTTGCCAAAAAAGTCAAAAAAATCATATAAGAATGAATTTACTCAAGGAAGAATATAAATAGAGAGAAGAGTACAAGGGGCAATATGTAAGGGGTTAGCCATTTAAAATCATATTTTATAAAGGGAAAATGATTTTGGCATGGAAAATGCTTATATATTTAGTACGAAAATGAAAGTACATATTTAGTTCAAAAGGAAAGGGTTTTTTAAAGAAATTTACTTTAAATGTAAGGGCAGGAGGTAATCATATGGAAAAGAAAATTGACAAATTATCCTTAGAGGGGAAGGTTGCTATTATTTCGGGTGGTGCATCTGGAATTGGCTTAGGGACAGCAAAACTTTTGGCCCAACATGGTGCAAAGATAGCCATGATTGATGTAAATGATGAAGGTAAAAAAGAAGCAGACAAGATTAATAAAGAGGGTGGATACGCAGAATTTTTCAAGTGTGATGTTACATCATATGAAAATGTGAAAAATACTGTAAATGAAATAAAAGATAGGTTTGATAAAGTAGATATATTATTCAATAATGCAGGAGTAACAGTGAGAAAGACTGTTGTGGAATTAGAAGAACATGAATGGGATTTTGTAATTAATGTGGGTCTTAAGGGAACATATTTATTATCAAAATTTGTTATACCAATAATGGCTGAAAATGGTGGTGGAAGTATCATTAATACTGGATCAGGATGGGGACTAAAGGGCGGTGACGATGCTGCTGCTTATTGCGCTGTTAAAGGCGGAATCGTAAATTTAACTAGGGCTATGGCAATTGATCATGGTAAAGACAATATTAGAGTAAATAGTGTAAACCCAGGAGATACGGATACAGCCATGTTAAGAGATGAGGGAGTACAAACTGGACTTGTAAAAGATGCAGAAAGTGAAGAAATTTACTTAAAAGACTGTGGAACAGATAGACCATTGGCAAGAATAGGTATGCCTGAAGATATAGCTAATGCAGTGCTATTCTTATGTAGTGATTTATCTAGTTGGGTAACTGGATCAGCACTAGTTGTTGATGGTGGAGGAATTGCTTAAATTATAAGATTTACATATAAGGAGGAAGGTTTATGGCAATCAAAGGTTTTAAAAATCACCCATATATTCCAAATTCAGATGTGGAAACTCAAAATGAAATGTTAAGGGAAATTGGGTTAAATAGTTTAGAAGAGTTACATGATGAAGTACCAGAAAGTTTAAAGTTAAAAGAAAATATGAAATTACCAAAGGCATTTAGATCAGAGTATGAATTAAAGAAGCATGTGGAGAGGATTCTTAAGAAAAATAAAAGTTGTAGTGATTACTTAAACTTTTTAGGAGCGGGTTGTGCGCAACATTATGTTCCTGCCATATGTGATGAAGTAAACTCTAGGGGAGAATTTTTAACTGCATATGGTGGAGAGCCATATAATGACCATGGCAGATTCCAATCCCTATTTGAATATGAAAGTATGGTGGCAGAATTAGTAGATATGGATGTGGTAAATGTACCTACTATGGATGGCCCACAGGCCAGTGCCACATCCATAAGAATGGCTAGTAGAATTACAGGGAAAAAAGAAGTTTTAATCCCTGAAATTTTAGATAAAGAGAAGTTCTTAATAATTAAAAACTATTGTTCACCAGATATAAGTCTTGTAGAGGTTAAATATGACCAAGAAACAGGTTATATGGATTTAGAGGATTTAAAAGGCAAAATTTCAGATAATACAGCTGCTGTATATTTTGAAAATCCCACATTCGTAGGTGTAATAGAACCAAATGGAGATAAAATATCTCAGATAGCCCATCAGGCGGGAGCTATTAGTGTGGTTGGAGTAGACCCAAGTTCTTTAGGACTATTAACACCTCCACCTCAATATGGAGCAGATATAGTTTGTGGAGATTTACAACCATTGGGAATTCATATGAATTATGGTGGCGGTCAAGCTGGATTTATGGCAACTAGGGATGAAGAAAAATATGTAATGGAATTCCCATCTAGATTATTTGGTCTAGCACCTACTTCTGTTGAAGGTGAATATGGATTTGGTGATGTTGCTTATGATAGAACTTCATTTGGACATCATAGAGAACACGGAAAAGAATATGTAGGAACTCAATCGGCATTATGGGGTATTACAGCTGGAGTATACTTAGCTACTATGGGACCTGTAGGTATGAGAGAGTTAGGAGAAGGAATACTACAAAGAAGTCAATATGCTATAGAAAAAATGAATGAAATTAAAGGTGTTAAGGGAAGTTATTTTAACTCTGTATCATTTAAAGAGTTTGTAGTAGACTTTAACGAATCAGGTAAAACTGTAGAGGAAGTAAATAAGGAATTATTAAATAGAGGAATTTTTGGTGGTAAGGATTTATCTAATGATTTCCAAAATTTAGGTCAATGTGCCCTTTATTGTGTAACAGAAATCCACACTAAAGAAGATATTGATAGATTGGTAAATGAAATTAAAGAAATTGTTGAAGGTTGTTAGGACAAAATAAGAGAGGTGAAGATGAATGAAGAGAATAGATAGAAGCCATAAAGTTAGAAATTTCCATCAAGCAAAGTGGGATGAACCAATAATATATGAGCTAAGTAAAAAAGGGGAAAGAGGAATTTTAGTTCCGGAAGTTTGTGACGAGATTAAAGAAAGGGTAGGAGATTGTGTATCTAAATTACCAGAGGGTATGAACAGAAAAGAGCCAGTTAACTTACCTGAAATGTCCCAATCAAGAGTACTTAGACACTATGTAAGATTATCTCAAGAAACATTAGGAGCAGATGTGAATATAGAAATAGGTCAGGGAACTTGTACAGTAAAGTATAGCCCTAAGGTAAATGAACAATTATCAAGAATGACTGAAATAGCAGATTTACACCCTCTTCAAGATGAATCCACTGTACAGGGGATATTAGAGATAATTCATAGTACAGATGAATATATGAGAGAAATCTCCGGTATGAGCAGGTTTACATTCCAACCAGGTGGTGGAAGTCAAGGTATATTAACTATGGCTTCTATAATTAGAAAATATCATGAAGAAAAGGGTCAAGATCATATAAAAGATGAAATAATAACTACAGTATATTCTCATCCATCTGATGCAGCAGCACCAGCTGTTAAAGGATATAAGATAATTCATATTCATCCAGATGAAAATGGATATCCAGACTTTGAAGCTTTCAAAGCTGCAGTAAATGAAAGAACAGCAGGTTTCATAGTGGCCAACCCGGAGGATACGGGAGTATATAACCCTAAAGTTAAAGAGTTTACATCTTTAGTTCATGAATACGATGGTCTTTGTGGATATGACCAAGCTAATGCAAATGGATTATTAGGAGTTACAAGAGCTAAAGAGGCAGGATTTGATATGTGCTTCTTTAACCTACATAAAACATTCTCAACACCACATGGTTGTGGAGGACCAGCTTCAGGGGCTACAGGTGTTGTGGAAAAATTAGTAAAATACTTACCAGGACCATTAGTTGAAAAGTGTGAAGATAAATATACACTAAGTTATGATCTTTTAGATGAAGAATATAGCATAGGAAAAGTTAGATTATTCTTAGGTGTGGCACCAGTAATTTTAAAGGCTTATTCTTGGATAAGAAGTTTAGGAGCAGAAGGATTATATGAAGTTGCTAAGATAGCTGTATTAAATAATAATTACTTATTTAATAAGTTAATGAAGTTAGATTGTGTAGATGCACCTTACATTAGAGGAAAGCAAAGAATTGAACAGGTTAGATATACTCTTGAAAAATTAACTGAGGAAACGGGAATTACTACGGGAGATATCCAACGTAGAATGATGGATTTTGGAATGCACTACTGGACTAGTCATCATCCATATCATATTCCAGAACCAATAACATTAGAGCCTACAGAAACACCGTCAAAGGAAGATTTAGATGAGTATATTGCCACATTAGAACATATATTTAAAGAGTGTTATGAAAATCCTGAGATTGTAAAAACTGCACCCCATAGCAGTGTTTGTCATCAAGTGGATGAATCTGGCTTAGATGATCCTAGTGAGTGGGCACTATCTTGGAGAACTTACCTAAGAAAGACTTCAGATCAGTAGGAAATATAAAAAATTGAAAAAGATAGGATTTATAATAAATCCCATTGCAGGTATGGGTGGGAGAGTTGGATTAAAGGGTACTGACGGGATGGTAGAAAAAGCTATAGAGCTTGGGGCCATCCCTCAGGCACCTATAAGAGCTAAAAAAGCACTAGTAGAATTACTAGAGTTTAAAGATAGTGTACAGATAGTGACAGCTTATGGGGAAATGGGTGAAAGTATAGCAAAAGACCTTGGTTTTAATACAAAAACTGTTTATAATAGTTTAAATTTAAAGACATCATGTGAAGATACAATAAAGGGAGCCAGGAAGATTATAAAGGAAAATATAGATATATTAATATTTGCTGGTGGAGATGGAACTGCTAGGGATATATTCACTGCTGTAGGACTTGATTGTGTCACAATAGGTATTCCTGCAGGAGTAAAAATACATTCTCCCGTATATGCTCAAAATCCTAGAAAAGCTGGTGAATTAGTTAAAAAATATCTAAATGGCAAAATAGGCCAAGTAAATGAAGTGGAAGTTTTAGATATTGATGAGAAAGCTTACAGAAAGGGAATCGTAAATACACAATTATATGGATATCTTAATATACCTTACGAAAAGAATTTCACACAGAATAGAAAAGCACCATCACCTCTTAGTGAAAAGGCAAATCAAAATTTAATAGCATTAGATATTATAGATAACATGAAAGAAGATACATTATATATAATAGGGCCAGGAACTACTACAAGAGCTATTATGGAGAACCTAAATTTACCAAATTCCTTATTAGGAGTAGATATTGTAATGAATAAAAATATAGTAAAGAAGGATGTTACAGAGAAAGATATATTGAAAGAAATAAAGAGTAGAAAGTGCAAGCTAATATTAACTCCAACAGGAGGCCAAGGATATATATTAGGAAGAGGAAATCATCAAATTAGTCCTTCTGTCATTGAACATGTGGGCAGAAATAATATTATAATAGCCAGTACATCTCAAAAGATAACTTCATTATATGGACGCCCTTTAATGGTAGATACGGGGAATGAAGAAATAGATAAAAGTTTAAGTGGATATATGAGAATTACCATTGGATATGGTGAATATACCATTTATCCAGTGAAATGTTAAGTTAGACAAAACAATAATACATGCTATGAACAACATTAATTTCCACATTTAATATTCTGAAAATTCAATAAATAAATACATACACATATTATTATAAAGATTTAGATACATATACAAAACTCTGTTATAAACCCTATGGGTTATATGGTATGGATCTCACTTTGAAGGAAGGAGAATAACAACATTCTCAATAAGGAAAAGCCATTGGGAATTGAATAGTAAACTGGAGGTACTAAATATGAGCATGGACATAATCTGGAAGGTATCATATATGCTATGGGAGATTTATATATAATAAAAAAAGGAGGATCAATTATGGCAATAATAAAAATATCACCTATATTTGTACTGGCAGGACTTATGATAAGTGGAATGGATGTACTATTGGCAGCACCAATGGCTACAATAGTTGCTGTTTTAATTGCTATGGCTACTGAAAAGTATTCTTTCAAGAAAATTCTAGATTTGGCCTTAGACAATGTTAGGGAAATCGTAATCGTATTTTTTATTCTTATGTTTGCTTATGGTTTGGCAGAATCCTTTATGGCTACAGGTGTTGGAGCGTCTATCATCATCATGTCTCTAAAGATGGGTGTAACGGCAAAGAGTGTGGCAGTAGTTGGCTTTATAGTTACATGTATATTATCAATTGCAACGGGAACTAGTTGGGGAACATTTGCAGCCTGTGCTCCTGTATTTTTATGGTTAAACCATATAGTAGGTGGAGATATACTATTGACAGTGGCATCTATCGCTGGTGGAGCCTGTTTTGGAGATAATATTGGTCTTATATCTGATACGACAGTGCTAAGTTCTGGATTACAACAAGTAGAAATTATACACAGGGTTAGACATCAAGGACCTTGGTCTGGACTATGTTTAATTGCAACTGCCATAGTAATATTTGTAACAGGAACTATTATGGGTCTTCCTTCAACAGTGGGAAATGCCACAGAGGCAATAAATCAAATTCCTCCAGAAGCATGGGCTTCGTTAGCAGAGCAAAGAGCATCAGCAGTAACCTTATTAGAACAGGTTCAGGCAGGGGTACCATTTTATATGATAATACCTCTTATTATCGTTATAGGTATGGCTATTAAAGGTTTCCAAACAATGATTTGTTTAGGAGCTGGAATCGTATCTTCTTTAATATTAGGAACAGTTGCTGGAACAGTTGAATCCTTAAATGGATTTTTAGAATTAATATATACAGGTTTTTCCGATGCAGGTAGTTGGTCCATAGTAATGATGATGTGGGTAGCTGCATTTGGAGGAATAATGAATAGTATGAAGGCCTTTGAACCTATATCTAAGGGTATAATATCTATGGCTAAGAATGTTAGACAGTTAATGTGCTGTAATGCACTATTATGTTTAATTGGTAATGCTGCTTTAGGTGATGAAACGGCAGAAATAGTAACAATAAGTCCTATCATGAAAACTATAACTGATGAAAACGTGGAAGCTAGTGAAGAGGATATGTATAAGTTAAGACTTAGAAATGCCACTTTTGCGGATGCAATGGGAGTTTATGGATCACAGCTTATTCCTTGGCATTGTTTCGTATTATTCTATGTGGCTATAGCAAAAGCTGTATATCCTCTTCATAGTTTTGTTCCGACAGATATTATAAGATATAACTTTATGGCCTATATAGCAGTGGGATCCATGTTGATCTTAACGTTTACTGGTTGGGATAGATTCATACCACTATTTGCTCTACCACGTGAACCTAAAGTTAAGTTAAGAAAACAGAAGTCTTTAGTAAAATAATGTCCAAAGGCATATTATAAATTGAGAATCCGTAAAAAAATAACAGCCATCTAGTGGGAATTCCTAGGTGGCTGTTGTTTTTATATATTTTATATTAAACACGATTAATACTATAAGGGGGATTAATTATGTTTAATAGGATAGACATGAAAAAAAAAGAAGCATGAGTTTCCTGATCTCACGCCCCTCTTTTATATGTATTGGAGCTGGTGAAGGGACTTGAACCCATAACCTGCTGATTACAAGTCAGCTGCTCTACCAATTGAGCCACACCAGCGTGATGGTGACCCATCCGCGGCTCGAACGCGGGACACCTTGATTAAAAGTCAAGTGCTCTACCAACTGAGCTAATGGGTCGTACTACTCACATTTATATATATTACAACATGGATAGACTAATGTCAACAAAATTTTCAGTCATAAATTTTTCCAATAGGTTAAATGATTAACCTGTTCCAATGAGGTCCTATTCATGGCCTATTTTGCAATAAAAAAACAGCTTATAACTAAGCTGTTTTATACTTCCCATCTTAAATCATCACCATAAAACTTCATTACCTTAAATTTACTAAATATCCTTGAGAAAATTCGCTCACTATAGGTAGTAGCAATTTCCTTTGGACCCAAGTTTGTGGAGATGATAAGTTTTTTATCATTTATTAATCTAGTATTTAATATGTGAAATATTTCTGAATTAGTAAAGGTATTAGTTAGTTCAGTTCCTAAATCGTCTATAATGAGTAAATCGCAATCAAATAACATTTGGTAACTCTCTTTGATTAAAGGGTCTTTAACCTTGCTAAATTTATATTGTTCAATAATATCTAATATTTTAAATGCCGTTTGATAAACTACTATCTTACCCCTATCTAGTAATTCTTTGGCTATGCAGTTACACATGAAAGTTTTACCTAATCCTGTAGTTCCATAAAATAATAAGTTTTCATTACTTTGATTAAAATTATTTACAAAGAGACCACAATCTTCTAGTACATGTTGCATATTCTCGTAGGGTGTTAATTCTTCTCCCTCAAAGGGATTGTTATCGTATAAACTTATTTTAAAGTTATTAAAATTTTCTTTTTCTAACACCTTATCTAAATTAGACATTTTATAGGCATGGTTTATGAGTTTTTGCTTAAAACATGTACATTTACGACCATTTTGTAGAAAGCCCGTATCATTACAGCTTGTACAATTATATTGAATTTCCAGGTAGTTAAGGGGAACGTTATTTTCTGTTAACAATATGGCCTTTTCCTGCTTTAAACTTTCTAAAGTTACTTTTAATTCACTTAGGTATTGATCATAATTATGGGCATTAGTTAATATGGCCTTGGCCATATGAATTCCTGTTTTATTTATCTCATCTTCTATTTCTTTAAGCTTAGGTAATAGGGCGTGAACTTGTTTTTTTCTATCTTCTAGTTCTTTTTCAGCTTTGTCTCTAGATTTTTCATATTCAAGGAGTATAGTCTTTGAAATATTTTTTGCCATGTTGTTCACCTACCTCTTTCTTCGGACTAATTTTTCTAGTTCATCACTGGAATATTTATCAGTACGTTGCTTAAAGTTATGAAATCTATTATTAGAAAAGCCCTTTTTCACAGGAGCTTTATTTACAGCACCTTTTTCTTTATGGGCTGCCTCTTTGGCGTTTACTTCATCAATTGTATTAATCTTATCTTGTTTCCATCCTTTTAATATACTGTTTATAAAGTTAATGTTAGGGTTAGAAGTTTTAGAAGAATTTTCACAGGCTTTTAAAACTAATTCCATAGAAAAATTCCATTCGTTAAACCAAACATCCATAATTCTCTTTTCATTTTCAGATGGAGGTCTGTGACCAAAACCTAATGCCTTAAATACCCTTTTGTATTGAGAAAACTTTGTATCCGTTTGTTCTAAATAGTTATCTAGCTTTTCACCTGTAGTAATGCCATTATCATACCAATTTCTTATGACAGCACCCACATAGTTTATATTCTTAATGTTCTTTTTCTCTACACAATAATCAAAGGCTCTTATTATTAAATCAGGATCCATACTATAGTTGTAAATCCATTCTAATACAATCTTCATTTCGTTAGGATATAGACTTCTTTTTAGAAGTTGATTTACTTCGTAGAACATATCATTAATCTCAGGAACTTTTTTTGCTTCTAGTAAATCTTTAGCAGAACAAGAGTAAGTACCTGATACGGGTTCATCAGCTTCTGCAACACTATTAGTAGCTTTGTAATTATTATCTATATACAGTTGCTTCAAACTTAAAAATTCAACTGTAAAATCATAAGGATTATCATCACTTGTGAAGTGCTTTTTTATTATGCCTTTTTTTTCCCAGAAAT
Organism: Anaeromicrobium sediminis; assembly: GCF_002270055.1. NCBI lineage: Bacteria > Bacillati > Bacillota > Clostridia > Peptostreptococcales > Thermotaleaceae > Anaeromicrobium > Anaeromicrobium sediminis. The sequence goes on from NZ_NIBG01000015.1 coordinate 100,057, forward strand.
CCCATGCGTCCATTACGTCAGATAAGGGGATACTAAGATGTCTTCCTATAGTTTGATTATTCACACTAAGAGAGGGATCTCTATCATTTGCGTATTTGTATCCAAGGAGATATACTTTCACATGGGTTCCATTAGCCATGGGCATAAAATCATTTATAAATATATTTTCTACAGAAGTATCTCCCAAGTCTATTTTAGTTGTTTCTTTAAAAAAGTGCATTTTACCCCTCCTTGTACTAATTATATCATATGAGTTTTAGTGTAGCCTTATAATTATAACCTATTCACATATAAATTTAAACTGGAAACACATAGGAGGGACTGTCCTATATGCATATACCCAATATGAAAACATATAAATATAATAGGGAAATTCTAAGGGGGGCTTGTATGCGTTTGATTTTTAGTAAGAGAAAAATAAAGGTTATGGGAATAATATTAGGCCTATTGTTCATGGCAAATTTTGCTTCCGAGTATGAAATCTTAAAGAGTGTTCCCACTGGTTTTCAAAGGGAATACGAAAATGAAACTTCTACCGAGTACAATATTAAAGGAGAATTTGATCCAGTAGAAAAACTAGTAACTATAAAGGAAAATATTTCATATATAAATACTAGCAAGGCTACTTTTAAAAGTATATATCTTCATTTGTATCCTAATGCTTTTAAAGAAGAAAAGACTGTTCCATTTGAAGAATGCGATATGCCATTAGCTTATCCTAATGGATTTGAATCTGGATATATGAGAATAATAAATGTTAAGAGTGGAAATGAAAACTTAAAGTTTAATGTAATTGGTATTGGAGATAGTATATTAAAAATAGAATTAAAAGAAGATTTAAAACCTGGAGAAAAAGTTCATGTAGATATTGACTATATGTTAAAGATACCTCCTTCCTGCGGACGTTTTGGATATGGAAGTGATACTATAAACTTGGGAAATTGGTACCCTATTATGGCTGTCTATGATGAAAAAGGATGGAACTTAGACCCATATTTTGCCATTGGAGATCCTTTTTATAGCCATGTTGCAAATTATAGGGTAGAAATTTTAGTTCCAAAGGAATATAATATGGCCTATTCTGGGAAAATTATTAAAAAGGAAGAAATTAATGGAAAAATACGATGGACTATGGAGGGCAAAAACATAAGGGATTTTGCTTTAATTATAAGTGATAAATATAAAGTTAGAGAAACTGATTTAGATGGTATAACAGTAAAATCCTATTCCTTAGAAGAAGATTATATAGGTTTGGCATTAGAGACTGCTGAGGATAGTGTTAAAATATTTAATAGTCTCTATGGCAAATACCCATATGACCAAATTACAGTAGCCGCATCAGATTTTTTTATAGGTGGTATGGAGTATCCTAATATAGTTTTTATAGATAAGAGTCTTTACTCTGAAGAAAGGAAACAGACCCTAGAGTATGTAGTAGCTCATGAAGTGGCCCATCAATGGTGGTATGGCCTCGTTGGCAATAATGAAGTTAAAGAAGCTTGGTTAGATGAAGCATTAACAGAGTATTCAACTTTACTATATTATGAAAAAAAATATGGGAAAAAAGCTAAGAATGCCATATATGAGGATATGATAGTAAGATATTATAATGCATATAAAAATAGTAAAAATGGTAATACTGAAAAAGTATATAGGAGTGTATCAGAATTTAATAATTCTAGAGAATATCAAGCTTTAGTTTATTTTAAAGGTGCCATATTTGTGGAAAATTTAAGAAAAGAATTAGGAGATGATACTTTTTTTAAGATATTGAAGGTGTACTTTGACAAATATAAATATAAAATTGCCAAAACTGATGACTTTTTAAATGTATGTGAACAGATATCTAACCAAAATTTGGAGCATTTCTTCAAAAAATGGATAGATTTTGAGAAAAGATAAGCCTATTTAATTATTTGGACGTATATGATATACTATATTGGTAGAATAGGCTAGTTTTACAAAATTAAGAGAGGAAGTCTCAAAAGATGAAAATAGAAGAAGTATCTGGCAAGTTGAAGAAATTGAGTAAAAAACAGAAAATTGGTTTAATAGGAACTTTAAGTTTATGTTTAATACTTATGTCTACTTTTCTTTATATAAATAGCATGGCCTTCGAAGTAAAGTCTAATGGGAAAACCATTGCAATCGTTAAAGAAAAAGAAGATTTCCAAATGGCATTGGAAAGTGTTAAAGAAAATATGTTTAAAGCCTATGGAAAGAAAATTGTATTTGATGAGGTCATAACTTATGAAAGAGTGAAAGTAGATAAAGAAAAAATAGCAGATTTACAAGGAATAAAGAAAGCTATTTTAAGAAATATAAACTTAGAAGTTATGGCAAGTGGTATATGGGTGGATGATAAGTGTGTTGTGGCATTGTCTACCAAATCACAAGCTGAAGAAGTTTTAAAAGAAATTAAGTCTATGTATAAGCCAGATGAAAAAGCTAAAGTTGAAAAATATGATTATGCAGAAAATATTAAGATAGATAAAGTTCAGATTAAAGGATCAGAAGTTAAAGATGTGAATGAAGCTATAAGTCTTATATTAAAGGGAACTGATGAGGAGAAAACTCATAAAGTTGAAAAGGGCGAAAGCTTTTGGACTATAGCTAAAAAATATAAAATAAGTGTTGAAGATTTAACTAAAGCCAACATGGATGTTAAACCAGAAAAATTACAAATAGGCCAAAGTATTAGTTTAATAGTTCCTAAGGCTCTTTTAACAGTAGAAACTATAACAAATACTACCTTCGAGAAGAAGATACCTTATGAGGTAGAATTTGAAGATACATCAGCCCTTTATAAGGGTGAAAAGAAAGTAAAGAAAAAGGGGAAGAATGGTGTAAAAGAAGTTCTAGCTCAAGTAGTAACACAAAATGGTATTCAAGTGGCCATGAATGTGGTTAGTGAAAATGTAGTATCAAGTCCAGTGACTCAAATTGTATTAAAGGGAACTAAAAAGGTTCCACCAAGGATAGGTACAGGTACATTTATAAAACCTACTAGAGGAAGATTGTCCTCTAAGTTTGGTTGGAGATGGGGAAGAAGACATACGGGAATAGATATAGCTGCCCCTTATGGTACACCAGTTATAGCTGCAGATGGAGGTAAAGTTACTTTTTCTGGATGGAAGAGTGGATATGGTTATTTAGTAATAATAGACCATGGATCTAATACGGTAACTTATTATGCTCATAATAGTAAGCTATTAGTTAAAAAGGGTCAAAAGGTATTTAAGGGACAAAAGATTGCCCTAGTAGGAAGTACGGGAAGAAGTACTGGACCTCATGTTCACTTTGAAGTGAGAAAGAATAAGGTTCCTGTAAATCCATTAAAATATGTAAAATATTAATATTAAAATAATAATAAACCGTTTCCAGATGGAGACGGTTTATTAGATTTTATAGTTTTTTAGAAATTTATTATTTATTAATGATCACATTTCTTTTCGCATTTCTTTTCACATTTCTTTTCGCATTTCTTTTCGCATTTCTTTTCGCATTTCTTCTTACATTTCTTCTTACATTTCTTTCTGCATTTCTTTCTGCATTTCTTTATACATCTTTTTATACATCTCTTTATGCATTTTTTTATACATTTCTTTATACATCTCTTTATACAGTCATCGTCTTCGTCTTCATCATCATCGTCTTCATCATCATCGTCTTCATCATCATCGTCTTCGTCTTCGTCATCATCGTCTTCATCATCATCGTCTTCATCTTCATAGTCTTCATCATCATCGTCTTCATCTTCATAGTCTTCATTTTCATAGTCTTCATTTTCATAGTCTTCTATATATTCATCAATGCATTCATCAATACATTCTTCTATGAAGTCTTCTATGCAGTCTTTTATACATTCTTTTAAACATTTTTTTTCACATTTTCTCATACATTTTTTATATGGTTTATGATGCTTAGTCAAATTTAAAACCTCCTTCCTTTTGGTTCATTATATGTTTGTCCTTCAATAGTGTTACAGACTTACAAAAATATTAAGAAGGGAGAAAATAATAAACTGCCTCTATATGGAGACAGTTTATTAGGTTTTATCTGTCGTCTATTTTTTAACCCCTTAAAATGATATTTTCATCCCAAGAGCTGCTACATCCTATTCCTGAGTCACTTTCACTTTTAATCGGGTAGAACTTCTATTTTTGAACCTCTTAAAATGGTATCTTGCTGCCAAGTACCTGTACATCCTAATCCTGAGTCGCTTTCACATTCAATT